>NZ_JBHWAB010000002.1:0-187240 GCF_042688525.2 Haloimpatiens myeolchijeotgali | reverse complement strand
AAAAAATTAAGTACATTATTAGTTTTTGTATTATATTTATAGGACTTTTAATTATTGGAGAAAGTCATATTTTTTATTTGGATAATTTTTATACGCAGTATGCTTATACTACATTATATTTACAAAATGATACAACAAGTGAAGAGATGATTGGAGATATCCTTAAGTCATCAACTAATAATGAAGTTGAGGTATTTACTTTTACAAGGACTCAGCCAAGTAGTTCCCTTATTGAATATAATATTTATGGAACAACAGGAGTTGAAAAATGTATAAATAAAAATTCAAATATATTTAAGAAAAAGTATACAAGCCTTTTTTTAGGGAATATCAATTTTAAATTTAATGATATTAAGAATATATCTGATATTAAAAATCAACATGAATATTTTGTTATTGGTAGTAAAGCGAAAGTTCATCAATTTAAAATGGATTTAATTAATAAGTATGCAGGTAATCATCCTAAACAAGGATATGCAGATAAAGATTCACAAAGAAACACAATTGGTATATGGATACTTATGATTGGTATTATTTTATTAATATCTTTTTATGATGTTATTTCACAAAAAAAAGAAAATGTTATTAGAATTACTATGGGAGAAAGAATAAGTAAGATTATTTGGGAAAATATTCTCTTAGATTCTTTTGTATTTATAGGCTGCTTTATACTAATACTTTCTATTCTATCTAGATATACTTATGTATTTTTTTATTTTAAAATATCAATTATATTATTTGCTATTTTATTGTGTATTAATGGATTGCTATATTTAAATTTATATTTTTATGATGTAAAAGAAGTTTTTTCTAATGGTAAAACCTCTAAAAAGTTGTTATCAGTTAATTATGGTTTAAAATTAGTAACGACTATTATTACGATTTTCATAATATCTAGTAACATAGTTTTTATTTCTCAATCTTATAGTTTTTATAAGCAAAAATCTTTTTTTCAAGATCATTCCGATTATTACCACATTAAGTTTATGTATAAACCAACTATAAAGAGTAATGGGTCTATTAATGATGGATTTGATGATTCTATAAATGTAGAAGGAGAATTTTACAAAGAATTTTTTAAAGAATTTAATGCAATTTCTGTAAAAAACATTTCTCAAATTGCAGATATAAACGCTATTTCTGCAAACAGAAATGCTTTTGATTATTTATCAAGTAAAATAAATGAATTTAGTAATTCAAATTTGGACAAGGATTTTTATTTTATATTACCTTATAAAATGAAAGGAAATTCTGAAATTATAGATAATCTAAAATATAGTATACCTTTTAATGATACTGATAATTTTGTTTCTGATTACGGTGTGATTTATTACCATGATAATATTGAGATTATTGGGATAGATGAAGATTATATATATGGAAGTGAGTTAGTTAGAAATCCTGTTATTATTTATAATAATATGTGTGTAAGTCAAGTTAAAAATCAGAGTGTTGAAAAGGATATAGGGTCAATAGATGAATTATATGATGTTATGTATAAAATATCATCAGATAATGATTTAAAGAAATTTAATAAATTTATAACAAGACATAATTTGGAAGGCCAAATTATTCAGAAAACAAATGCTTTAGAAAAATATGAAAACATGTGGATTGTAGCTAAAAGAATTTTATATATTAATTTAGTATTTAGTGCTTTAGTTTTACTTTTAGAAATTATTATTATTAGCTCAATTATTAGATTGGAATACAAAGTAAATGCTATTGAGCTTTCTATTAAGAAAGTTATGGGATATAGTATTTTAGAAAAAAATAAGAAGATTATTATGATGACAGTTATAACTACATTATCCAGCATATTAATAGCTGTTATTGTTAATATAATAATGGAAACTCAGAAAGGTTATTATTTAGCTTTGGGGGGAATAAGTATCTTGATATTAGAGATAGCTATTATTATATTTTATATACGTAAAATTGAAAATTCTGAAATTCAAAAGATATTGAAGGGGGGAAGTTTATGATTGAAATAAAAAATTTAACTAAAAAATTTGATGAAAAAACAGTATTTTTGGATTTCAATTTAACAATAGAAGATGGAGACTTTATTATATTTTCAGGACCAAGTGGTTGTGGTAAAACAACTTTATTAAATATGATTGGAGCAATTGAAAAAATTGATAATGGGGAAATAATTGTTGATGGTATAGATATTAGAAATAAAAAAAATCATTTAAATTATTTTAGAACAAAAATAGGTTTTTTATTTCAAAATTTTGCGTTAGTTGATAATAAGACTGTTAAAGAAAATTTAAAACTTGTTCGTAAAGATTGTAAAACAAATTTATCAATAGAAGAGGCTTTAAAGATTGTAGGCTTAGATGAAAAATTAAATAAAAAGGTATACACATTATCAGGTGGAGAGCAGCAAAGAGTAGCTTTGGCTAGATTAATGCTTAAAAAATGTGATGTTATATTGGCTGATGAGCCTACAGGTTCTCTTGATAAGAAGAATGCAGAAGCTGTGCTTAATATTTTAAAACAATTAAATAAACAAGGTAAAACAATTATTCTAGTTACTCATGATGAAGATATAAAAAAGCAAGGAAATAGAGTGGTGAATTTATGAATAAAATTAATGGAAAGAAAATTATTATATTTATTATATTAGTATTTGCAGTTTTAAATGCTAGTTGGTTTTTAATAACAACGATTAGATATAATAAATTTGTAAAAGATTTACCTAAAGTTAAATATGGTTCGTATGGTACAAAGAAAGAAGACGGTTATAACTATAGCGTGAAAAAGCCAGATTATTTACATTATACGGGAAATTTGGCGGTTAATAATAGTGAGAAAGGTGAACTTTTAATTATATGGCCATTAATATCTGGTGGATATAAATATGGTGTAATATTACAAGAAAAACAGGAATCATGGAATATCTATATTGATGAAAATATGAAACCAATAGACAAGGATGACCCATATGCTGCTCAAAAAATTGAAGAACATAAAGCTGGCGTAAAGGCACTGATTTCTAAAGCTAATGAGATGTGGAATTTAAAATAAAAATAGTAGGCAATGATGCTTTTAGTATCATTGCCTTAATTGTGATAAATTGTTGAGTTATTTTTATTATGTTTTTATTCTCAACTATATGTATCAATAATTTGTTGAATATAGGTTTCATTTCAACAAGAACCTCACTTTCTACTTTAAAAACTTATCAATAGCATTATTTAATTTATTTAATGCTTCTTGATCATCATCTTTAACAGCATCTATTATACAATGGTTTATGTGGTCTTTTAATATGATTTTTCCTACATTGTTAAGTGCAGATTTAACGGCAGCTATTTGAATTAATATTTCACTGCATTCTTTTTCTTCTATACACATTCTTTTTATAGCTTCTGCATGTCCTATTATTCTTGATAATCTATTTATTACTTGTTTTTGATTTGGATGGTTATGACTAGTATTATCCATATTTAAATCTCCCTTTTTAATATTAATTTAACTCAACTTTCCCAGTAAAAAAATACTGCTTAGCGAAGGGAAATGATATATTGCGTAAGAAACATTTGAACAAAGTCTACAAGTTCTTAGCTTTACGAATTTGAAAAAAGTTATTTTTAAATTACTGATTCCTACGGAATATTAATTAAAAAATCTTTTTTCAACATGAGTAAAGCTTAGAACTTGTTACTGAAGTGAAAGGTTTCTAAGCAAGATATCATTTCCCGCAGCGGCTATTTTTCATCTTCGAAAGTTGAATAATTTAATTGAATTCAATGTACTTCCATTTATCATTTAAAAATCTTAATAATAACATTATACCTCGTATAGTTATATCAAAGGAATATGCTAACCAAATACCCACTAATCCCCATTTAAATATTATAGCAAATAAATATCCTAATACAACACGTATACCCCATATTCCTATAAAGGTAGAATACATGGGGAATTTTGTGTCTCCTGCACCTTGTAATGAACTGGATATAACCATTGTTAATGATAAAAATGGTTGAAATAAGGCTATTATTCTTAAGACTGATACTACTAATTGTTGTACCTCTTTATCTTTTGTAAATAATGCTGCTAAATAAGGTGCTGTAATGAAAAAGAAAATACCCATTATAACCATTAATATAGTTGATAAAAAATTTGATACTAAAGCATATTTTTTTGATTCTTCTGGTTTATTTGCTCCAAGGTTATTTCCAACCAAAGTAGCTGCCGCGATACCAAAGCCCATAGCTGGAAGATAAGAATAACTTTCTATAGTTCCAGCAACATTGTGAGCTACATAAGACGAAGTTCCCAAATCTATAATAATAGAGCCATAAACTAATTGACCAAATCTCATTATTAACTTTTCTACTCCAGCGGGAATACCTATTTTACTTATTGATAATAATAGTTTTTTATCTATTTTCCATTTTCGAATCCCATTTAATTTTATAACAGTTTTTCCCTTTGAAAGGGTAATTAAAAGGATTATAGAAGCAATTATTCTAGAAATAGTAGTAGCCAAGCCACCACCTAGTATCCCTAATCCTTTAAAATTATAAAATCCAAATATTAAAATATAATCTAATACTATATTAATTAAATTTGCTATCATAGTAACTACCATAGGAGTTTTTGTATCTCCTGCTCCTCTTAATGCACTGGATAATACTAACATTAAACATAGAAATACTGAAGGTACAGCAATAGTCTTAAAATAGGGTAATGCATATATTAGAACCTCCGGCTTAACACCTAATATTGTTAAAATAGGTTTTGCAAAAATATAACTAATAATTCCTATGATTAAACTAATGCCAACTGTTAGTATTATAGATTGTTTAACGGCATTAGCTGCTGTATCTGGTTGATTTAATCCTATATTTCTTGAAACAATGGTAGTGGTACCAATTCCTACAGCAGTGAAAAAAGCAATGTATATATTCATTATAAGGTTGGTAACTCCTACACCTGCTATAGCATTAGAATTTAATTTTCCAGCAAAATATGTATCAGTTGTTCCAAGTAATACTTGTAAAATATTCTCTATTATTACGGGGATTGCAAGTGACATAATTATCTTAATAGTTTTTCTATCAAAATAATTTTTAAAAATATTATCTTTTTTTATTTTAAACATAATATTTCCTCCAATTCAATATCCCCCTAGGGGGGATAATTGAATTATATATCTGTTTCTAATTAATGTCAATATATTACAACAATAAGTTCATCTATCATTTTGCATAAAAAGACTTTTGTTTAGGTAAGAAATTTTTTGATTATATAATAAAAGAAGGATAAATCCCTGTATTTTAGGGATTACCCTTCTTTAACATAATCGTATAAAAATCATTCATCTTCTATAAGTGGACTATGAATAATACTATTTTTAGAAGGCTTCGATACCCTTCTAAAAATATGATAATTTTCTAGTTATTATATTTAATCTTCACAGTAAAAAATGTATAGTAAAGATTAATGCTATATTGTATACAAGATGTTTGAACAAACTATTCTATTATTATTTTTCTTGCTTTTCTTGTCCTATAAGGTATGCTTTATATTCTTTTTCTGTCATGCCTTTAGTTTTAGCTTCTGCTTTAAATGCTTCATATTTTGCCTTTTTGTCTTTAATCATTTGAGTTTTTAATTTTTCTATTGTTATGCCTTTAGCTTCAGCTTCAGTTTTTAATGCTTCATATTTAGCTTTTTTATCTTTAACTATTTTAGCTTTAAATTCTTCCATTGTCATACCAAGGCTCTCTGCTTTAGCTTTAAAGTCTTCAGTCATTTTAGTTTTTAACTCTTCTACCGTCATACCAAGATTTTCTGCTTTTGCGGCAAATTTCTTTTCTGCATCAGCTTTATATTCTTCAATAGTCATGCCTTTAGCAGCTAGCTTAGCTTCAAAATCTGCTTTATCTGAAGCTTTTTGTGTAACTGAATAAGGATTATCTGATTTAGCAGTTTTTGAAGAAGATGCATAAGCAACAGTGCTAATAGGGATCATTAATGCCACTGCTAAAGTTACTAATTTTTTAATATTTTTCATAAATATCACCTCTAAAACATATTCATCAACTGTTTCGATGTAGTTTTAGTATAATTAATAAATTGGTAATAACAATGCTTTAAATGTGGCAGAATTATGGCAAAAAAATATCCCTTGTAATTAATTAACTCAACTATGGTAGGTGAAATACAGTATTTTCTTACTACGAAAGTTGAGCTAGTTAGAAATTACTTGGAGTTTAGGAGTTTATTTTATTGGAAGGTATATAATATACATTGCACCACCATTTTTGGTGTTTGATAAAGAAAGCTTTCCTTTATGTCCATCAATTATTTTTTTTATAATAGATAATCCAATACCAGAGCCTTCCTTCTCACCTACCATTGTTCCACTAAATGGATTCTTCATTAACTTTTGATTAAATCCTTTACCATTGTCTAATACTGATATCTTCAGCCAATTTTTTTCAACTTCTGTTTTTATCTCAATTGTATCTTTAGTATATTTAAGGCAATTAGACAATACATTAGTAAGCATTCTAGAAATTTTCTCTTTATCAATACTTATTACAATATCATTAATTGGTTCATAAATAATATCAATTTCATTAAGTATTATAATACTATCTAACTTATCTAGCACATTACATATCAACTCATTGATGCTTGTGTCTTTAAAATTATAATATTCATTAATAGTGTCTAATTTACTTAAGTAAATAACATCTTCTAACTGTTTCTTTAGTTGAGTACTTACTTCAACAATGGTATCAAGAGCTTTATCATTATCCTCAAAAATATTTGTCTTTATTCCTTGAGCATAACCACTAATTACAGTCAATGGGGTTTTAAGTTCATGAGAAATATTTTCATAAAATTTCTTCTGTTCAATATCTTGTTTGTTCAAACTTTCTGCCATATTATTAATGGATACAGCTAAAGTTTCAAATTCATCTCCAGTATGTAAATCAACTTTTTCATCAAAATGTTTTAGGGCAATTTTTTTAGTTATATTTACTAATACATTTATTGGACGTGTTATCATTCGCTCAGAATATCTGTTTATTAGTACTATTAAAATACTGATACATACAATAGCTATAATTAATACATAAACAATTTGGTTTATTATTTTATTAACATTTTCATTAGATATTAAAGTAGTAACTAAAAGGGTATACTTATGTCCATTTAAGTTTACTTCCACCGATTCATTATATGCTAGGAAAGACTTATTCCAAATTTTAATTTCATACACTTGACTTTCAGATTGATTGTACATAGTTTCTAATTCTTCATTTGGTATTATGTTTTTTGAAAAATAAGTTGAAGTATTTATTAATTCTGGTTTTTCATTCACATTAAAAACCGCAGTTAATACCGGCAATTTTTGAGTTTTCTTAAAGTAATCTAGGTTTACTGAAATTTTATTATTATTGTATTCTAAGAATTTATTATAGGATAGTAATTTTATAATGGTCTTGTTTTCCTTAATAATATCTTTTTTGATGTCATTTTCTATATAATTACTTACAATATTTGAAATAAGAATAGATAATATAATCATAGCAGTTGTAGTAATAATAATATTTGATATTATTAACTTTTTTCCAATTTTCATTTTTAATCACTCACCTTATATCCATAGCCCCAAATAGTTTCAATTTTACATTCTGAATCAGCTAAAAGCATTTTCTTTCTTAATCTTTTAATAAGGTGATCAACTTGTCTAGTTTCTCCATAATAATCGTAACCCCAGACTTTTTCTATAATCATTTCTCTAGAAAAAGCTTGATTTTTATTTTCTATTAATAATTTAAGTAAATCGTATTCTTTAACAGTTGTTTTTAATTCTTCTCCATGTATAAGAATCATTCTATTTGATTTTATGATCTCAAGGTCTTTACAAATCAGCTTTTCTTCTGTATTTAAAGAAGAATTTTTATTTGTCCTACGAAGCATATTTCTAACTTTTATTGTTATTTCTCGAAGACTAAAAGGTTTAGAAATATAATCATCACTTCCAAGTTCTAATCCAAGTACTCTATCAATTTCTTCGTCTTTAGCGGATATCATAACGATTGGAACATCACTAACTTTTCTAATTTCTCTACATAAATCATAACCTGACATATTTGGCATCATAATATCAGTTATAATAAGATCACAAGGAACTGATAAGAATCTTTCTAATAATTCTTTACCATTATAGAATTCTTCCACTAAATAATTTTCACTTACCAATTGACTTTTCAACAAATGGCAAACTTTTTTATCATCATCTGCTATATATATTAAATGTTTACTAATAATAAACACTCCTTTCTAAATTAATTCAACTTTTATAGGTCAAAAATAGCCGCTGCGGGAAATGATATCTTGCTTAGAAACCTTTCACTTCAGTAACAAGTTCTAAGCTTTACTCATGTTGAAAAAAGATTTTTTAATTAATATTCCATAGGAATCAGTAATTAAAAAATAACTTTTTTCAAATTCGTAAAGCTAAGAACTTGTAAACTTTGTTCAAATGTTTCTTACGCAAGATATCATTTCCCTTCGCTAAGCAGTATTTCTTACTGCAAAAGTTGAGTAATTAACTATCAATTTTACTGCATTTTCATGTAATCATTATGGTGGAAATGTGGCAATTTAATGGCAGTTTTATTAAATAGAGTTGGATTAAGTTTATAATAATATTATTACCATGGAATAAACGAGATTTGCAAGCATAAATATAGTAAAAATAGTCAGATATGTATTTTTTATAATAAGTGTGGTATACTAGATAAAGAGCCGTTAGGGTTTTATGGTCGAATAAAATGATTAATAATTGTCTAAAGAATACACTTTTGGTCGAAGAGTATTCTTATTTTTTTAATTTTTTTTATCTTCACCAGTGATAGCTATTTCGTTATTAATTATATCTTTAATTGAAGTTTTAGTTTTAAATTCTAATTTATCTTTTTTATATGTTGAAATGGACATTATAGTGGTTAAACCTAAAGTAGTGACACATACTGAAATTACTATTATAACTATATCACTCATGGATCCACCTCCCTGTTGTCAGAATAACCCCAACAGTTCTTTAATGGTTTGAGAAAAGGCCTCGAGGTGAATCTATTAACCATTTTTTTCCTCATATGAATATTATAACACATTAACATAGTTAAAAAAGGGGAATGAGAAATATAAAGTATAAAAACAAATCTGGTATTTTGCTTATATAAGTGAATATCCTAATTCAGTATTAAATCAACTTTCGCAGATGAAAAATAGTTGTTGCGAAAGTTGATTTATTAATTTTCTATTTTTTGTTGAAATATTTCATAGCGTTCTTTGCTTCTTCAGATCCAACATATTTACTATATATCTTTTCTATTTCACTATTACTAATTTGAGAATTATTACTTATTATCTTATTAATAAAATTCATCCTTTTATCTTTATTGTTTATTAAACAAAGCATTTTTTGGGCAAAATAGGAGTAATCATATTCTTTAGAAAACTGATTTTCTTTCTTCAATTTTTCTTTTATTCCTCTAATATATTCATTTTCATATGCAGAATCATCATATAGTACTTTAGTTTGGAGTATAAACTCTTCCCATCCATCTTTTAATCTTTCATCAGATATAAATTTAAAACCTTTTGTATCTAAATATTTTTTGCAAAAAGCATCACGAATCTTGTATTCCCTTCGTTTCTCCAAATCTATTAATAAGTCTATTTTTAAAGGAATGAAATTTTGTTCTAAATTAACATCATCATTTCTAAAATACACTTGAAATTGCTTATTAGAATGAGTACCAGTAATATTTTTATCAATAACATTCTTTATTTTGCCCCATAATGAAAACAAATGCTTTACATCTTTTTTCTCAAGATTTCTATATAACATTTCAGCTCCATTAATCTTTTTTATTAGCCAACCTCTATTATTTAATGTATTAATCTTTTCAAAACAATTATTTGCATTAATATCTTCTGGGTTATATACTGCGTTGGCTACTACTGAACCATTTTTTACAGCTGCAAAATCTCCATGCTTTTCATTTAAAAGGGTATTTAAATCTTTACTATTTATTGATCTACTTTGTATAACTAAAATTTTGTTTTCTTTATTTAAAGGATTATTAACTAAAATTCTAAAAGAATTAACATCATATATACCATTATTTTTTATCAGTAGATCTCTTTCATCTAATTCTATATTTAACTTTAATATGTTATTTATATTATTTGTTAATTTAGAGCCATATTTTGAAATAACCACAATGTTTTTATTTTTATATTTTTTAAGAGAAATACTGTTTTGTTCTAAAAAGTTTATATTTTTACTTTTACAATAAGAGGATAAATCCTGGTTCCCTTTATCTATAATATAAACAGTTTCCTTATTACTGTTTAAAATTTTACTAGCTAAAATTGATTTGTTATAGTTAATATATTTGTTTACACAAAGTGCAATAAAAAATATAGTTATGCCTAAGGCTGCTATTTTTAAAGTTCTTTTTTTTATTTTTTCTTCACTAGAGATATATAACAAATTTATTAAAAATAATATTATAGATATTACTATCATAAAATATATATTATTCATTATAATATGTTCTTTTAATGATAGATTAAAAGAGCTTGCTAATAAAGGAATATACCTTCCAAAAGGAAATTTCCAGCTATAAGCTGAAAGATAAAATATCCTATTGATACTGCATATCCTGAAATAGTATTTTTAGTTATATTGCTTATAAGTAACCCTAGAAGAGTTAAGAACAGTGAATATATAAAAACAATAATAAAATGATTTAAGAAAGGATCTCCTTCTAAATGGTTAGATATCCGAGCTATAAAAAATAACGATAATATTAGTAATTCACTTATGAAAAAAGATATAAAATATCGCCCAAAAACAATTTTATACAAGGGGGTTCCATTTGGAATTATCATTCCTTCTCTTTTGTTATCATATTCCTCTGACAAAACGTTAGTACACAAAGCAATTGGTATAAGTACAGATGTTAGTTTTACTAATTCCCACAGATCAGCAAAAAGAATTAAAAATATACAGGTAATATAATATAAAATTATAGAAAAAGTTAAAGATTTATTTTTGATTTTTAAAGAGTATTTAAATTTTAATAAGTTATTCATTTTTATCCCTTCTTTTTAATGATTATTTTGATGACAATAAATAATTGTGCTAATAATAATGCATAGTATTGCTATACTAATATATATTGCATCAGTTAATATAAGAGTTTTTACGAATTTATAATTACCATTAATAAAATCTGTAGAGAAATTCAAACGAGAAATACTAGAAAATAGAGGGAATTTAGCTAATACAAAAAATATAAATAAAGGTATAATAATAGAAATAATTGATTGTTTAAAAATGATATTTACTAAATTACTTAAAGCAATAAAGAAAATAATTAAAGGAAGTGAAAACAGTAAAAATACAATAAGAAATGTACATATTGAATAAATACTTTTTCCATAAAATATAGGGAAAATAATAGTTATAATACTTCCTATTAAAGTACATTGTAAATAAAAACAAATTGCTGTTAGAAATTTTCCTACACTATATTGAAATGGTGAAATTGGGTTTGTATATATTATTTTAAGAATATCGCTTTTCTTATCATAATAATATATAACAAATATTATTAGGGGTATTAGATACATTCCAAACAAAAATGATTCATTAAAATATTGTATGGCAGCATATTTACTATTTTGTAAATTATACTTTAATACAAAACCATCTAGAATAATAGGAACTATAGAAATCAATATTATTCCTAGAAAAAAAATAATACTTCTATTTAATCTTTTGAATTCTTTTCTTAACACTATAAAAGATTTCATAAAAATTTCTCCTTTCTACTTTACGTAGTTTAAAAAAATATATATTGTGTAAAAAACATTTGGACAAGGCGTAGAATTTCTTAATAAAGTAAGAAGTTTTTTATATAATTATTTCTTTAGACTTTTCTTTTATATTTTGCATAACATGTAAATATGCATCTTCTAAGTTTGGGTACACTGAATTCATATTAGAAATATTAATTATATCTTTAGAATGGGCTAAAAATCGTACAATACATTTACCACAGGTCCTTTTAATTGAAATAATTGTATGTTTATTTTTTAAATCTAGTAAATCTTTTTTATCATTAATAACTTTTTCCCATACATAACCTTCTGTGTTTTTTATAAAATCATCTGGAGAGCCTGAAAATCTTAAATTTCCAGAAACTAATAAACCTATTTTTTCACAAGAAGCCGATATATCTTCTACAATATGAGTAGATAAAATAACAATTCTATTCTCACTTAATTCTACTAACATGGTTCTAAATTTGATTCTTTCTTCAGGATCTAATCCGGCTGTAGGTTCGTCAACAACTAAAACACGAGGATTCTTTATTATTGCTTGTGCTATACCTAAACGTCTTTTCATTCCTCCAGAAAATTCTCCAACCTTTTTATTTTTACTATCTAAAAGATTAACTTTCTCAAGAGTATCAAGAATAAGTTTATCTCTAGTATTTTTATTATTAATGTTGTTTAGTAAGGCTATATAATCTAAAAATTCATAAGCAGTTGTTTGAGGATATATATTAAATTCCTGAGGTAAAAATCCTATGATTTTTCTTATATCCATTTTATTTTTTTTAATATCTTGCCCACAAATTTTTATTTCCCCACCTTTATCAGGTTCAATTAAAGTAGTGATAATCTTCATTAATGTAGATTTCCCCGCTCCATTATGTCCTAAAAGACCAAACATTCCATTTTCTATTTCTAAGTTAATATTATTTAATACTTTTTTCTTGTTATAAGTTTTGCTTATATTTTTTATTAAAATAAAATTTTTCAAATTTAACCCTCCCATAATATTAAAGTAATGTTTTTATTCAACTTTTGCAGATGAAAAATAGTCGCTGCGGGGAATAGTATTTTTTTACTGTAAAAGTAGTTCTAATGAAAAGTTTTATACATATTAGCTAATGCGTATTATGTGTACTATTATGAATAGTACACATATAATATAGCACTTTTACTTTATTATGTAAATAGTACAAATTTTGTTTTGAAAATTAACTAGTAGTATAATGTAATCATGTAATTAATTCAAATTATAGATATTTATAACAAAGGTATTTTTATCAATACATCTATTTAAGTACCATATAGGTGCTTGGTTTATAGTAAAAAAACAATTTAATTCATATATTTATTGTGTTTACAAAGAGATTTATACAAGGAAAGGGGCTAATATTTTGGAAAAGGAAAAAAGGGTTTTGGAAATTGAAAATGATGGTATCTTCATGAAAGAGCATGAACAAAATCTTTATATTCTTAATAACAAGATATTATTATTATATGATATGTATAATCAAACTGTAATTAATTCCAAAGAAGTACTACATAAGAACGGTAAATCAAGGGCTTTTATTATTGATGGAAATTCAATTTATATGAAAGATTTTTGTATGCTTTATGAGTATGACAAGAACACGTTTACATTGAGGCGCAAATGGAAGCTTGGTACTGATTTAAGTTCTGATATAAATGCACTTGGTAGTGATAATGATAATATATATGCAAGCATCCGTAATGGAACGTTAGCAGTAATAAATAAAATTAGCGGTGATGTATCTTATTATAAAGTTTCTAATTATAGTATGTGGGATATTGTTGTTACTCCATACTACTTGTATGCTGGAAATGTTAATGGGAATTTTTTGATCATTGATAAAAATAATTTTACAGTATCGAAATGCATTCCTCTACATAAAAAGAATTTAAAAAGTCTTTTATTGTTGAAGGATACTTTTTTTACAGCATCACAGGATTTGTCTATGAAAGCTCTTGATATCAATAGTTTTGAGGTAAAGTTAACAGCAAAGAAATGTCACAAGAAGATGTTTGTAATTGTGGGAAGTTATCAAAATCATATTGTTACAACAAGTCCACCCTGTAGAGAAACAAAAATATGGAACATGAACGATTTATCTTTATGTGAAACATTGCCTTTTGCAAGTTGGAATATGATTATAATAGGCAATTTTTTGTTCTTTAATGATAAAAAAGGTATTTGCGTTTTTTAATATTAATTATAATCATTACCACTTTTCGTGATGTATTATTTCTTCAAGTTTCTTTCTTGGACGAGCTTTTGGTGTTTCATTGGCATAACCAAGAGTAATAATACCAACGACATATTTTATGTTATATCAAACTTTTTATAAAAATAAATATACATTTGGAATGTTTCAAAAGTTAGTGTAAAATTACTGTATGATTGTTTAAAGCAAAAATAGAAAAAGAGAAGGGAGTAGAAAAATATGAGGTTATGCATTGTATTAACTCCATGCAGAGTTAAGTTGGTATAAAATTGCATGGAGAAAATAACAATCCAATTTAACTTTGCTATTTTTATAATTATCTATATTAAAATGAAAAGGAGCAAAGTTAAAATGATATTACGAGGAAATACATTTTCTAAAATACTTGAAATGGAAACAGGAATTACAGTTGTTACACCTAATGAAATAAAAAAAGAAGGTAAGTATAAAGTAGCATATTTATTGCATGGTCTTTGTGGAAGAAGTGGAGATTTAGCAGATTATACGATGTTGCCTGCATTTGCAAATGATTATAATATTATATTTATTATGCCAGAAGTGGCAAGAAGCTTTTATACAGATATGAAATATGGATTGAAGTACTTCAGTTATATTACAGAAGAACTTCCTACAATTTGTAAAAGTATTTTTAATATATCATCTAAAAGAGAGGATACTATAGTTATGGGTGCATCAATGGGTGGATATGGAGCTTTAAAATGTGCTTTATCGAAACCAGAACAATATGGGTATTGTTGTGCTTTTTCATCCGCTTGTTTATATCTTAAAGAATCCTTACATATGCAAAGGTTATATGGTCACACAGACAAATTCAAACAAACTTATGGTGAGCAAACGGTAAATGATTTTTATTCAATTTTTGGCCCTGAATTAGAGTGGAATTCAACATATGAAATTATGGATTTGGCCAAGAAGATAAATAATGATAAAACAAAACCAATCATATATGCTGCATGTGGAACTGAAGATTATATGAGAGAGTTTAATATTCGATTTGAGAAAGATATGAGAATGCTTGATTTTGATTTTACTTTTGAAGAATGGGAAGGCCAACATGATTGGTATTTCTTCAATGAAGCTATTAGGAAAGCCTTGAAATTTGTTTCATTGAAATAAAGGTTAATTATAACAATATTTTAGTGACGACAATTAAAAGATAAGGGTAAGTAATTGCCATTTACAGGCTGTTGACAATTTATGTTGTCAACAGCCTGTAATATTTATAGCTTTTATTTATAATTTTTTATTATTTCTATAAGTTGTTTTGAGTAATGCAAATTCCCCATAGATGAATTTATATAATGATTATTATATCCATATTGAAAAGTATGAACTATAGAATATTTATCGATTTTTTTATTTTCTTCTATTAAAGGGAAATATAATTTATCAAATTCTAGAATATTATGACTAAAATTACTAAAATATTTAAGCTTTTGCTTTTTTGAATAAATAAATTCAACTCCTAATGTTTGTTTTTTTAAATTATCTACATATACATCATTAATTATGTCTTTTGCAGAATAAAGAGTGAATTTAAATCTTTCATTTGTTAATTTAAAAATTTTATCAAATTCATTACTTTGTTTATTTACTTCCTTTTCTGTTTTATTAGCATAAATTATCATTTTATCTGGTACAGAAATAACATTTCTAGAATTAAAATGAATAAAGAAAGTATAAGTAAATACTAAAACTATGCAGAATATAATAATCCTTTTCTTATTTTTATATGTAAAAATCTTTTTTCTAAACATATAAATTACCTACCTTTTATTTTTATTAACACATTATATTATACGATAAAATACATATTTATCCAAAATCTTAAAAATTAGATTATGATATCGGTTTGATTGGATTTTTAATTTAATATGTGAATTAATTTGTTAAATTGGATAATATATAAAACAATGCTATGATTTGCTTCAAATTTGCCAATAAAGTTTTTGAAGCTGCGAGGAAAAGCATGGCAGAGATTGTTTTATTACTTCAATTAGTATGTATTTATGTTGGTTGCATATAAAAAAGTGAAATTAGAAAAAATTATTTCTAATTTCACTCTCCAGCATTAAACAAACTATAAAAATATTCTTTTTTAGATATAAGTTCATCAAAAGTTCCTATTTCATATATTTCTCCATTTTTTATAGTGATTATTCCATCATACTTTTTTAAAAGTTCTTTATTAAGTTTATGAGTTATAACAATACATGTTAAATCTGATAAACTTAATAGTGATTTTTCAATATTATATGAAGTTTGATTATCTAAAGAAGAAGTAGCTTCATCAAGTATAAGAATAGGAGTATTTTTTATTATAGCTCTTGCAATAGCTATTCTCTGCTTTTCTCCTCCAGATAAATTACATCCATTTTCTCCTACGCTACTATCTATACCTTTAGGAAGTTTTTTTACCAATTCTTCTAATCCAGAAAGTTTTATTGCTCTACTTATTTCTTCCTGCGTATAGTTTTTAAATAAAGTTATGTTTTCTTTTATACTGTTATCAAACATAAATACATTTTGTTGTATTACAGAAATTAGTTTATATAAATAATTGAATTTAATTTTCTTATTAGAAACTTCATCTATAGTAATTTTGCCTTTAAAATCTTCATAATACCTCAATAATAGTTTAATTATAGTAGATTTTCCACTTCCACTTATACCTACTAAAGCATATTTTTGTCCTTTGTTTATTTCTATAGATATATTATTTAAAACATTTCTATCATTATTATAAGAAAAGTTAACGTCATTAAATACAATTTTATTATCAAAACTGAATTTTTCTATACCAGATTCTTTGATATTTGTATCTTTCATAACTTTCATTATTTTTTCTTTAATGATTTTAACAGATTTTATGTTATTAAACATTGCAGAAATATTAGCAATAGGATTTGTAATATTATTCATCAGTTGAATTGCAGCAATTAATAAACCTAAAGTTAAATCTCCCTTTAAAACAAAATATATTCCTATTACAAGTGCAGTAAAGAAAACTAAAAAACCAGAAGTTTTTGATAATATTTGAATTAATGAACTTAATATTAAAAATCTGTATTTTGAGTTTTCTGCTTCATAATTGCACTTGGAATAGTCTTCATTTACTTTTTTTTCAACATTAAAACTTTTTACAACTTCGAAACCAGAAAATATATCTTTAATTTTTATAGTGAAATTTCCAAGTCTATCGGAATAATTTTTTTTCAACTTACTTATTTTATCAACAAATATAATAGGTATACATATACTAATAATTCCCATAATAAAAACACCTAGTGCAATATAAACATTTATCATAATAATAGCTGTAGATCCTAGAATTAATCTAACGAGATTAATAATTATTTCAAGCATGCTTTTAAAATAATCATTTTCAAGAATGTTAATATCATTAGTCAATGTGGATATATACTTAGCACTATTTTCTTTATTAAAACTTTTTATGTCTTTTTTTAAAATACTTTTGAAGATGTCATTTTTAAATACTATTAAGGTTTTTTTTAGGTAAAGTGCTTGAAAGACCATTCTCAAATAATTAGATGCATATAAGATTAATATAAATATAAGACTGAAAATAACAGTTTCGAATAATTTGGATAGAGTACCACCGTAACCTATATCAATAATAGACTTTACCATAAAAGCAATAAGGATTTCCATTGCTGAGCAAAATACTATAAACAATATATTTATTATAAGAAGTCCTTTATATTTAAAAAAATACTGTTTCATAAAATCACCTTCCCAAAAAGGAGTTTATTACTTAAATAAAGTATATTTTTAAGACTTTCTTATAAAATTATTGAAATTTTTAATCAATGTATTACCTTGTCCACTGCAGTATATTTCGCAAAACTTGCTAAGAGCATGCTCATACTGTTTTAATTTTTTACATTCATTGCCAAAAACTCCAAATTCAGAATCGATAGCTTTTTCAATAACATTTGCAGGACATATTGTACAAAGATATCTTCCCCAACAATCTTTACATTTTTCTTTAAACTTTTTATTATTTATTTTTTCGTATTCTTCTTCATAATTATTATTGTCTAATTTATAATTTTCTTTTCCCCAAAATCTATAACATATATATTGATCGCCATTATAATCGTAAGATAAATTTAATTTTTCATTTAATTCATCACAAAAGTAGTAAGATTTTTGGTTATGACCAATAACTAATAAAATTTCATAAACAATAGGATTAACTGTTTTTCCTTTAATATTATTTAAAATGTAATCAAAAGATTTATTTATATCATCATAAGTATTAAGTTCTTCTGTATTTTTTTCAAATTTAAAGAATTCTTTTGATGAACCAACTTTAGTAATATTATAAATATATCCTAATTCTTCGAAGTATTCAGAAATTTTTTCCTTGCTATAACCTTTTTCTAAATGATAGGGTGTATATGTACAAAGTAGTTGAACTCTATCCTTAAATTTATCTTCAAAACATGTATTTAAATTATTTAATATTTTATTATGAGTATTATTACCTCTTAAGAAATCATTAATTAACTCTGGACCATCCAAGCTTATGGCAAAATAACAATTATACTGCATACAAAACTTTACAAAATCATGAGATAATAATGTTCCATTAGTAACTATTATATATTTATCAATATTAAAATTTTTATCTAATTTTTCTAATATATGTTTAACTAACTCTGAATTTAATAAAGGTTCTCCTCCAAAGAATTTAACTTCTCTTATATTTTTTATATTTCTTTCTTTTAAATTATTAAAAATTTTTTCAAAAGCTTCTTTTGACATTAGAGCATCTTTTCTATGATAATTTCCTCCATTAGCATAGCAATACTTACAGTTTAAATTGCATTTGTTTGACATATTTAAAGTTAATCTACTTAATTTATTGACATTACTATAATCCCGTGTATATGGTGTTTCTATTTCTTTGTTTGATAATTCTTTTAAACTATTTTCATCTGTTAATTTATATAAGCTTAAATTTCTACCATCGAAAACAAAAGTTTTATCTTTTACTTTAATTTTTTTTACCATTGAATTCATTTTACATATCCCCCTAATAAAAATTTGAATATATGATATTAAAATAAATACATCTCTTATATTAAGAAATGTATTTATTTTAAATTATTTACATTACCAAGAGTTTTATTAGCCTATACCACAAAAACCGAAACCGCATGCAGAGATTATTTCTCCTTTATTATCATTTGATATTTCTAATTTTTCCATATATATTACCCTCCTTTTTAAATAAAATTTATTTTTTTATGTTTTATTAGCCTATACCACAAAAACCGAAGCCACATGCAGAGATTATTTCTCCTTTATTGTCATTTGATATTTCTAGTTTTTCCATATATAACCCTCCTTTTTAAATAAAATCTATTTTTGTATTTTTATTAGCCTATACCACAGAAACCGAAGCCACATGCAGAGATTATTTCTCCTTTATTATCATTTGATATTTCTAATTTTTCCATATGCAATTACCTCCTTTTCATATAAATGTATTTTATTTACAGTTATAGAATATCATCTATTTATGTAAAAGTAAAGAAATTTTTTTACTTTTGTATGATAATTTATTTATTTTTTATATAATGGGGGTTAAATAAAGATTTTTAGAAAATAAAGTAAATATAATTATTTACACATAAATATAATTTTTTGTATGTATTTTATATATGAACAAAAGAAGCCATTCTATAAATAGAATAGCTTCTTAAAATTTAAAATTAAACATTAATTATAGTATATGAAATGTAAAATATATATATTACAATTAATAATTCAATTTATTAATGATCACGGTTATCTGGATCAATTAAATGTAAAAGATGAGGTTTTATATTTTTTTTGTTTGATATACTTGATTTGCTTTCTAATTTTGTTTGAGTTCTATGGAGTTGATTAAAACCACCCATTGTAAATAATGAAACTATAAGTAAACATAAACATAAATTATTTAATAATTTTTTATACATGGTTCCTCCTTTAATCTACATACATATTTTTCCAAAAAGATTTAATTATATATTAACACATTTTAAAACAAAAGTAAATAAAATTATTTACTTTTTTTACGAATATGATATACTTTATATAGATATAAAAAAACAAAACATGAAGGTGATCAAATGGAAAATATGCAAGTATCATCACCAGGAAAGAAAATAAAAAAAATAAGAAAAGAATTCAATATAAAACAACAAGATTTAACTGGTGGAGAAATTACTAGAAATTTAATAAGTATGCTGGAAAATGATAAAATAAATTTAACTTTTACAACGGCGAAAATAATAGCCCAGCAACTTAATAAAATATGTAAGAAAAGGAATAGTGATTTTAAAATTACTCCTGAGTATCTCTTAGAAAGTGTAGATGATCAGGCTAATAAAATTGCTTTAGATTTTTTAAATTATTTAAACAATATTGATTATAATATTCCTTCTGATTTTAAAGATAAAATAAATCAAATACAAAAGTTTTTTATGAAACATGATATATATGAAAATAAATTTAATATTTATAAAAAAATAGGAGATATATTCAAAGAAAATAAACTTTATTACAATGCGTATTCTTACTATTTAAAAGCTTTTGAACATAGTTCAAGATTAATAAATAATAAAGTGAAAATTGATTTATTGATTTCTCTTAGTTTTTGCTGTGGAAGAATAAACAAATATAAAAAAGTGTTAGATTTTGATAAATTAGCATTAACATATATAGATGAAATGCCTGAAAATATTCACTATGCCATAAGACTTAATAATTCTTTAGCTTATAAAAATTTAAAATATTATGACAAAGCACTTAAAGAACTGGATTTCATGAGTAAAACTTTTAAAACACCTATATTAAGGGAGTTTGAGGTATTAACTTTAAAAGGAAATTGTTTAAAAGAGAAAAAACATTATACTGAAGCTATAAAAACTCATAAAACTCTATTATCAATTATAGATGAACATAATATAGAGAAAATATTTATTATTTACTGTAATATAATTGAAGTATATATAGAGCTTAAAGATATTACAAATTTAAAGATATATCTAAATAAATGCATTTCTTTACTAAAACAATACAATGAGATTGAATATAAAGCTTATTGTGCTGAAATATATAATGATATGGGATTAGGTTATAAAGAATTGGATGAATTAGATATGTCTAAACATTTTTTTTATAAAGCAATAAAAGTAGGTAAAGAACAGAGAAAATTATCTCCTATTATAAGTGCTCTTAACAATTTATTTAAATTACTTTGTGAAATTGAAGATGATATTGAAATAAACAATCTAAAAAATGCTGTATTAGAATTAATTTCAATTGATATATTATCAAAAAATGATGACATTATTTTAAAATTAATAAAATACTATAATGAAAAAGGACAAAAAAAGAAATAGATAATCTTTTAAAATTTATTTTATAAAAATCATTTTCTTTGCTAGGCAGTATTTTTTACTAAAAAAATTGAGTGAATAATTAATTAATATGCCAATTGAGGTGAGAGCACCTTGATTGGCTTTTTTATGAAATATATGTTTTTGAACAATATATAAAACAATGCTATAATTTGCTAATAAAGATTTTGAAGCTGCGAGGAAAGGGATGACGGGTATTTTGACTAAAATATTATTAGTAGAAGATGACAAAAACATAAGTGAAATGGTTACTGAGTATTTAACAAACGATACATATAAAGTTACACAAGTTTATGATGGACAAGCAGCAATTGATGAATTTAAAACAGGTTCCTATGATTTAGTTTTGCTAGATTTGATGATTCCTATGGGAAAGAGAGCTTAATGTTGATATTAACATACCAGAGAAACCTATTTATGTTAATGCAGATGAAGAAGCGTTGAATCGTGTATTAAAAAACTTATTAGATAATGCTGTTAAATATGGAAGCGATGGAAAGTACATAGGTATAAGTGTTGAAACTTTTAAAAATACAGTTTGTATTGGAATTGAGGATCATGGTAAGGGGATTTTAGAAAAACACAAAGAAAATATTTTTGAGAGGATGTATACATTAGAAGATTCAAGAAGTAAAGATTATGAAGGCAGTGGATTAGGACTTGCAATATGTAAAGAGCTTGTAGAACACATGAATGGGAAAATTGAGTTAACGAGTATTCCCAATAAGAAAACATTATTCAATATAATATTGCCAAAGGGAAATAGTAATTCCCAGATGAAAAATAGCTGCTGCAGGAAATTATATTTTGCTCAGAAACACTTCATTTTAAGAACTTGTAAACTTTTTTCAAATGTTTCTTACGCAATATATCATTTCCCTTCGCTAGACAGTATTTTTATTGCAAAAGTTAATTTCCCCATTTATTAATATTTCCAGTATATGAATTAAACACATATCCATATATTGATTTGTCGTTCTTATCTTCAACAAAAAATATATAAAAATCTGTACATAAAAAATATGATTTATTTCTAAGTGACACTATCTTAAAATCTTCAAGACCAGCATTAAAACTTGCACTTGGTGGATTATTTTCATCTAAAATTGTAACTGAATTATCAACTTTTTTATTCATAAATATAGTTTTAGCTTGACTATAGGAATATTTAGGTAAATTAATAATTACTATCATTGGGAATACAATAAGAAATATAATATTAACTACTAAAAATGATTTTATTGATATATTTCTATGTTTAATGATAGTTTTAAAAATGATAATTATTATTGATTGAATAATATATATATTTTCAAAGTGTCTAAGACTTTCAGCATATTTTTCATAATTTATATTTGCATAAATTAACATTTCTACTATACATACAAAAAGAATAATTGTTAGTAATAATTTATTATTTTGATATGTAAAAATCTTTTTTCTAAACATATAAATTACCTACCTTTTATTTTTATTAACACATTATATTATACGATAAGATACATATTTATCCAAAAGTTTTAAAATTATATAATAATTTAAAATAGATATTAAGTGAGTAGAATAAAGTAAATGATTTAATATTGAATAAAGTCATTGGGGAATGATTCCAGTGTTTTATATATTACAATTGTATTTTTTCTTTAAGATTACTTATAGCTAGCTGCTCTTCTTTACTTAAACTCAAGATATATTTATTAAACTTAGAATATAAGTCCTTTTCATATTCATTTTCAGATATATATTTTGATAAAAGAATTATTTCCATTCTGGATAAGCTTTTGAAGTATATAATATATTCATTTTCAAATAAACAATCAGCATTTAACATATCAACTAAATCTTCTAGGCTTTTAATGTTATTTTTAATTAACTTAATTTTATCTTCTACTAAAGAGCAGTCTCGGATTTTTTCACTTAAATTTTTAAATTTGGAGTTTGACATCTTTTTACCATCAGTATATTCAATTATGTTATTTTCATTTTTTTCATTAAAGGATATGAATACTGTCTCTAATTTATCTAGTTTTATGCTTTCATTTATCAATGAAGTTATTTTAAATGTAGATTTTTTTACATAAGTTATCAATGATGGATTTTCAATGTCTAAAACTTCCCAGCATATTTGTGCGTTTTTTAATAATTCTTCTTGTAGTTCTTTTAAAGATAATTTCTTTAACTTATTTTTTATTTGCTTTCTATCTAAATTACTAATATTAAGGCTATTTAAATCTTTGCCGCAAAGGATTCTCCCTAGTGAATTAGTAAGTACTAGTTCGAATATATTTATGAGCAATACTTCACATTTGTTATCATAACCTTTTAACAACTTAGTAATTTCACTAATTTCAAAGTTATTACAAAAATCATTTTCTAAATTTAAAGTTTCTAAATATTTGTTGATATACTCAATACCTACATATTTTATATCATCAATATGAAGGTAAAGCTGATAATCTATTGATCCTGGGCTTTCATGTGATGCAAAAAAATCATTATATTCTTTAAAAAATAATGGAATACCATAATCTATGGTATCGTTATATGAATAATTATCAACTTTAAGTTTATTTTTATTAATTTCTTTTAGTAGTTTCTTACATCCTAATATTTTTTCTTTAATTAAATCATGTCCCATTTTTAATATATGCGAGAGGCTAGTATTTTTTAATTCTTCTGTTATCAATTTTATATTATTAAAGGTTTTTAGATAAATTCCTATAGTATAATCAATACACTGTAAAATATTCTCAGCTATTTCTACCATAACTGAGCTGCTTTCATCTCTTGTGTAATACTTTAATTTTACTTTTAAAAGTTCCATTCTTTCATAATATATTTTACTTAAAATATTATCATCTAGCAGTTTTTCTTTATAACAGATCACTAAAATACCCTTAAAAAAACCTTCATCACTAAAGGCATTTTCCATAGAATAGTTATATTTTTGAATGTTATTATCTTTACCCATAACTCATCAATCCTTTTCATTATCAAGATTTGTATAATCATTAACACCACTTCTTATATTGTTAGCAATTTTATATAATGCTTTTCCTTCTAAAAGTTCCAATGATCCTTGGCAGTAGTTATCAAACTTATCTTTCATAATTTCTATTAATTCATCATCACTTATATAGTCTAAAGTTTCGTTCTTATAATTATAAAAAATTTCTACAAGTTCATTTATTGTATCGCTGTAGTTATATTGAGATATATATGGAGAATCACAAAATGCTGTAATAATTTTGTTTATAATTTGACCATTAAATTCTATCCTGCCACTTCTTTGAAGTGCTGTATTTCTTGTCTTAATAATTTCTTTAACATCTTTCTCATAAAGTTTTAACCCATATTCTCTGGTAAATTTATTACACTGAATTATGTCATTAAAAACTTGTTTATCTAGTAACTTATTTTCAAATAAATCAATAGAATTTTTCATTTTTAAAACTTCCTTTCAAAAAAAGTATTGACTTTCTATTCAAAGTATGATACAATAAAATAATATACTTTATAATTGAATATTATACACTTGGCATATAATATTGTCAATGTGTTTTACAACGTTAAAAAGAGTATCTTCATTTTTGAAGATACTCTTTTATTCTTAAACTTCTTTTACATTCAGTTTTATTTTAAACCTCTCTGTTTGCTTCTAATAATCACAACAAAACTATATTTATATATAATGTAAAATATAGAATATAAAGTATTATAATACAATTATATCATATATTAAATTCTATTTCTACTCATACATTTGTTAATAATTCAACTTTTGCAAGTGAAAAACAGCCACTGTGTGAAATGATAATTATTATACAAAGGTATTAGAATTTTTTAGAAGAGGAAAGTTAGGATAAACATATAGTATTTATTAGTACTCTCCTAATTCTTAATAAAATCTTTATAAACACTAAATAATTTATGAATAAACCTTCCTTTTATCTTAGTTATACTGAAGATAAAAGGAAGGTTTTTATTACTTTAATTAAGGGGGACAAAATATGGATATATTTTTTCAAGAGTTAAAAAGACAGCTTAGTTTTAAAAGGCTGCTGACATATGTTTTAATTTCAATTACGTTGGCAGGATTATGGGCATGGTTTATTGTAGGGGGAGCTACTGCGGATTTTATGCAAACAAAGTGTTACAAAGACTATAAAGGGAGAGCAGCAATAGAAGCAGCAGCTAAGGATAGAAATGTTACTGCAGGAGAAATGACTGAAGATAAATTTCAAAGAGGTTGTGATGTGTTTCTTCATTCATTAAAAGGCGACGATGAAAGTGATTTGGTGATAACTAAAGACTTGTTACAATATGCTGTCTATGCTGATGAATTAGTTATGCAGGAGTTAAGATTAAGAAAAATGAAGGGAGAATCTATAAAGGGACTTGCACATATTCCTAAAGATTCAGGAAAGCACTTTTATGAAAATGAAGATTTATATTATCGTAATTATATTGATAAAAATGCACATAATGAAAATGAAAAGACATTAGCTCTGTCAATGTGGAATAAGGTAAAAAAACCGTATACTTATTACAGTGGATTTATTCAATGGGATGAAGGAATTGGACATATAATATTTTTCTCATTTGTACTTATGATTATGGTAGGGGTTTTTGCAGGTTCTATCATAGCTAAGGATAAGGAAAATGGAATGGATGAAATCATTACTACTACTATGAAAGGAAGAAAAAGTCTTACTGCAGCAAAGATTGTTATACCTTGGGTCATGGCATTTATTATTTATCTTTGTGGAGTAGGTGTTTATGTTTTGTTATTGAAGCATTTATTGCCTGCGGATGCTTTAAATACATCAATACAGATTTTTGGGAGAAACTTTGTTCCTTATAATGAAAGTGAAGTACTTATAAAAGTATTTATTTTTGGGTCAGTAGGAATTTTAACTATAGCAAGTTTTTCTACCTGGATTTCATCTATAACTTCAAAAGCTTCAAAAGCCATTCAATTATGCATATTGACTATATTAGGAGCTTTTTTGTTAGGTATAGTTATTAATACAGATGCTCCTATTATTAATGTAATTAAGGTATTGCTTCCTGGTGGAGTAGTTTTTTCATATCCTCAATTTTTGGAATTATCAAGATTCCCAATTACAACTCTTTTTGGAAAAGCTTTTTGGATACCATCAATTTTACTGGTAGTAAGCGGAATTATATTTTTACTTAGTACAGTATTTACAGCAGTGAATTATAAAAGAAGATAAGAAAAAGAATTAAATTGTTGACTTATTATCTCAAATAAGAATAATAAAAAGGCTCTTGAGTTAAAAATCTGTAAGAGCCTTTTTTAAATCTATGAAATTTTTATAATTCCATCTAGCCGATTTTTAATTTCATCACTTAAATGATGGGAAATCATAATAACCATTGCATCTGTATCTAAAATAAAGTTTTCAATGAAATTTGTAGTTATCTCATCAAGATTTGCTGTTGCTTCATCCATAATTATTACATTGCTTTTTCTGGCTAAAGCTCTAGCTAAAGCAATACGTTGTTTTTGTCCACCGGAAAGGTTTTTTCCATTCTCAGTAATCATATAATTTAAATCAAGGTTTTCAAGTTTAACTGCTTGCATAAGGTCCGATACTTCTTGGTCACTTAATACCAAATTCATCTGGATATTATTTTTTATTGTATCATTAAATAGGTATGTATTTTGATTTACATAGGCAATATCATAAAACAAAATACTACTCTTATCTTTCATCTCACCATTAATTATTACATTTCCATCAAAATTATTAATTTCACCAACAATTGCCTTTAATAAACTTGATTTACCACATCCACTTTCACCGATAATTCCATATTTTTTTCCACTTTCAAAATATGAATCTTGATTAATTTTAACTATTTTCCCATTAAAGTTAAAGCAAATATCTTTTGTCTCAATTTCTTTTACTTCAACTATATCATTATTCTCATTATTATCTTTTTCAGTTGAAGCTATATTATAAGCATGATTTGACATAAAAAAAGGCATTTTATAAGTATTATTATTATCAATCAGGTTATTAATAAATCCCAATTTTTCTTTATAAAGTTCTTTACCAGATTTATAAAAAGCTTTGTGAGACATAAATTCCATTACACAACTGCCAAAATTGGGAAGTAACCCTATCACTACAAGATAGCTGCCAGAGTTTACCTTACCTTCAATTACTAAAACAGATAATATTGCTAGAGCTAATATTGTTGATAAAGAATTTATAAGAGTTAAGACTCCACTCATTATACCTGTAAAACTTTTTGATTTTACTAAATAGCTTGCATATTTATGACTTGCATCTCTTGATTTTTTTAAGAATATTGGGAAAGCTGTATTTTCAAGAAATGTAGAGAATCCCTGCATCAATTCTCTTATCTTGTTCAAATATTCTCCTTTTTTTGTTGAACTTTTATTGTATAATTTGATAAAGTTGATTGAAATAATTTAGGTACAAAAATCATAACTATGGAAGATACTAAAGCAATAATAACCATTAAATAATGAATTTTGAACAATGCAATTATAATGAAAACTGCCATTGTTCCCTTGGAAATAAGCGATAGATATTTATCAAAAAGCAATTCTAAAACTTTTGGGACATCGTTTATATAAACCGATGCATATTCTCCAGATTCTTTAGACATAAAATCTGAATATAATTTTTTCGAGATTGCCTTATCAATTCTGCTATTTATGTCCATAGTTAAATAATAATTAGCAACGCACTTACAACGATGATCCAAATACACAAAGAATGCTAAAGAAATATAAATACCTAGAATTATAAAAACATTTTTAATCAAGGCTTCTTTTGAATCAACTACTAAAAATGAAAATACATATGAAGCTAATACCTGTAAAGCGGAAAAAATGATTGCAACAATAGTAGCAAGTTTCACTGAATTAAACTTCAATAATAATTTCATAAAACTATTCTCTTCCTTTCATTCTTAAATAATAATTTACTTAACTTTCGCAGGTGAAAAATAGCCGCTACGGGAAATGATATTTTGCTAAGAACTTGTAAACTTTGTTCAAATGTTTCTTACGCAATATATCATTTTCCTTCGCTAAGCAGTATTTTTTTACTGCAAAAATTGAGTTACTTAATACTTTTATAAAATTTTATATGATTGCGATTGTTCACATTTTTTTTAGTAAACATAATTAAAAATATATCAAATAGATTACCTAAGAACAATTGCTTTTTCGTTTTTTGTTTTTCTCACTTCTATAAATTTTTATTTTGATATAAACATTGTATATAATACCTATAAATATAAGAATAAGTGGAAAATACAGTATTTCATAATCAAAATTAGAGTGATCTGTTTCTGTTATATTGAAATTCATTTTAACAATTGAATACTTAAGACTATTAAGTTTAGCTCCAGCTTTTAAGGCATACATAGGTAACTTTAGTTCACTCATAAATTTTGAAGTATAAAACATGATGGATATTAGAATAACTAAATTTGTACTTGTAATTTTTGAAATTGTTTTTTTATTCATAAATATCATCTCCTGTTGGATACATAGCTTATTGATAAATTATGTATTTATTACTTTTTATAACAATTATTATAGCATACATTTATTCTTAATAATGTATAAGCATGTTAACTATCATGCTTTTTTTAGAAGGTATTTTAATCATAAAAAAACCTCACCATAAACTAGGTGAGGTTTACTACAAATATATGTATTTAATTTTTGCTACAATTTTTTTAACAGTTTGTATTCCTATACTTCAAAACAACGTCATCTTTGCTATTTTCTAAAAATATATCTAAATATATGATATTGGAATAACAAAACCCTTCTATCTGCTTTTCACTTAACTCTCTTTTATAATAATCATGAGTATATCTATTTCTAAGTTTTACACAATTATATAAATAATTTTTCAGAGTTTCATCAAAGAAATTTAATTCATAAGCTTTTTCTATAAGTTGTAGTGAAGAGGTTCTGCTGTCAATTTTATCTTTGTTAATAACTATATAACTTTCACACATATCTATAACATATTCACAAAAATCTTGAAAGAATGCAAATATAGCTCTACGAATAATTTTGTCATTGTCTTTTCTGTACTTATATAAAGCACTTTTTAAATCATCTAAGGTTTCACTGGCACTTTTGTATTTTTCAAAAAACTTCTCTTTTTTATATTTATAATATGGACTCATCTATAATACCTCCAAAATAAGTGTATTGTTCATCTATTTTTAATTTTCTTTCAAACTCACGATTATTTCTGGCGTATTTTAATACATAATGATAAAAATCAAACCATCTATTTTCATCAATAACAAAAATATTATCACTATCAACTGCTATTCTAGCAAATTTACTAGCAAAATCTTTAAATAATATAAATGTTAAATGAATTTTATCATAACCATAATATTGTTGAAATATAGGCAATAATTTATCTTCTATAGTTAAAGTATCCATATAAGGTATATTAGGACCAATCACTACAGCTATATCAATATCACTTCTATCTTTAATCCAATATTCTGTACCATAGCTACCAAATTGTGATACAGCAACTATTCCATTAATGTTTTTTAATATATCTATAATTTGTGATTTATCCATTTTTACACCTTCTTATTATATTATTTTTATATCATGTATTACCATTAAGTATTAAGATAACTCTGTTATATATATAAATTATACCCAATTATTTTATAATCAACAATATGCGTGGAGATATACATGTAAAAAGAAACTAATTTCACACATATTTTTAAGTGTGTTCTAAAAACTATAATTTATCTTGTATATTATGGTGTAGTATTCATAATTTCTGCAAAAATACAGTTAAGACAATCTAATTAACTCAACTTTCGCAGGTTAAAAATAGCCGCTACGGAAAATGATATTTTGCTCAGAAACCTTTCACTTCAGTAACAAGTTCTAGAGCTTTAACATATTGTCAAAAACTCACAGTCGGCGGAGTTATTTTTTTAGGGTAAAATTAAGTAATCAGTCTACAAAAGCTTGACAAAAAGAAAGTCAGTAGAAGTGTTCCGTCCTTATAGGGTATGTGGAAGTTACCCCTTTTAGGGGGATTTATGATTATACCCAATAATAAATTAGCTATAGATATTTATCGTTTATTAGTATCATAATTTACATATTTGTTATGTTTTTTCATAAACTTTAAAATTGATTTATATAGTAATAAACCTACATAAGATCCTATAACAGATAATATAATATGGTCAATATCAGAAACACCAAGAGGTAAAATAAGTTTTATTATTTCTATAAAAAAACTTATACATAGAACTATTTTGATAATATTTCTAAAATTAGTATATTTTTTAGAATAAAATGGTAATAACATACCCAAAGGTATAAACATAAATATTTTACCAAAAATATTCAATAAAAATACAGAAATGTTATTTTTATTGAATGATACTATATATTCTATTATTGTTTTAAATGGTATTATATTAATTGTTACACCTAAATACCCACCATTTAATCTTGCTATAGCAACCCATTGAGATATATTCCTTCTTGGATTAATACATATAAATATTAATGCTACAATATATATAATTAAAAAAGTAATAAGTAAATTTTTGATTTTTTTATTATATGAGTATGTTTCAAAATTAAAATTACTTGAAATATTTTTTTGATTTTCAAAATTTTTAATTGCTAATTTTATAGATTTATTTTCACTATATCCATCATTTACATATTCGTCCTTTAATGAATTTAAATCATTAATAAATTGTATTTTAAAATCTGATTTTTGCTTTTCTGTAACATCTAAAGTGTTTACGATTTCTTCGGCATATTTTTTTATATTATACATCATATATCCTCCTCGTATAATATGAATTATAAAATATATTTAAATAGCACTAAAACTGTTCTTTAATAATTTACTTATATGTTGTTTATATTTAGCTATCTTTTTAAGCTAATAGCAAATTAAATGCTGTAGTACCCATAATCCGCAGTAGATTTACCCTTGTCCATACCATAATTAAAGAAAAAACAGGGCATTTAAGCTTATATTTTTAAAGGTTAGTTGTGTTTTACCATTTATATAAAAAGTAACATAAAATATATGGTATTTCAAGGTATATTTAGTAATAAAAGTTAATATTTTAAAGGAATATTACAAAATAAATAGGATTGAAATATATAACAATTCCAGTATTAAATTGCCAAAATTTCTAATTGTCCAGTTTTTAATTTTGTAAATCCTAATATCTGTAGTATAGATTTTTTGCCTTTTTCCTTTGATTTTATTCCTAACTTTTTAATTGTAGGTATTATCCTCTTAAGTAATCTAGCAATTCTTAATTCTTCTTTAAAAATTAATACTCGTAAGAGAGAAAAATATTCTACTACCATATCAAAATATTTTATTTTACTTATATGTTTAGAAACTTATTTCTATAATTACTCTCTTTATTATATCTAGTATAAAAAAATTAAAAAACTATTGACCCTAACACTATGTCATAGTGTAATATAAAAATAGAGCTTTAACATATTGTCAAAAACTCACAGCCGGCGGAGTATTAGCCAGTATTGATAGCTCTAAATCAAACTTGGAGGTATAGTAATGAGAACAGTAAAACAAGTTTCGGATTTAACAGGAATAAGTGTACGCATGCTGCATTACTACGATAAAATCGGCTTGTTAAAACCAACCAAATTTACAGAAGCAGGTTACAGGCTTTATGATTATAAAGCTCTTGAAACTTTGCAGCAGATTCTATTTTTTAAAGAACTTGATGTACCACTAAAAGAAGTTAAAGAAATCGTGGATAGTCCCCTTTTTGATAAAATACAGGCTCTGGAAAATCAAAAAAAGCTACTTATTATAAAACGCAATAGATTGAATGATTTAATAAAGCTTATAGATAAAACATTAAAAGGAGAAGGCACAATGAGTTTTAAAGAATTTGATATGAGTGAATATTTTAATGTATTGGAAGAATTTAAACAAGAACACGAGGATAAGGTGATTAGAATTTATGGTAGTGTAGATAAATATAATGAATTTATTGAAAAATGTAAATCTAAGGAAGATGAAATTGCTAAAATAGCCATAAAACAGTATGGAAGCATTGAGAAATATGCTAAATCTGTAAAGAAAAATCTTAATAGTGATATTATAAATATAGCAGAACAATATGATGAGTTTAAGAAAGATTGCTTAGAAGATAAGCATCCTAAATTAAAAGAACTATATAAAAAGCTTGTATCTGATTTAACTAAGGACCCTTCTTCAACGGAGCTTCAACAAATTGCTAAAGAAATATCAGATACAGTTAAAAAAGATTATGAAATTTTCAAAATGGATAATGGAGATGATCATTGGTACTATATGGTACAAAATTATTTATTAAATCCTAACTGGATAAAGGAAGTTGATAAGAAATATGGAAATGGTACATGTAAATTTATTGGAGAAACTCTAAAAAATTATTTGAAAGATAAGCAGCCTAAATTAGAAAGATTATATGAAAATCTTACAGCAGACTTAAGTAAAGATCCTGCTTCAAAAGAGATTCAACAAATTGTTGAAGAAATATCAGATGCAACTAAAAGGAATAATGAATTTTACAAAGTGGATGAGGGAGAAAATCATTGGGGGTACACATCACAGCTTTATTTATCAAATTCTATTTGGATAAAAGTAACTGATAAGAAATATGGCAGTGGTGCCTCTAAATTTATAGGAGAAGCCTTAAAATTTTATTCTGAAATCAACTTTCGCAGGTAAAAAACAGAGGCTACGGAAAATGATATTTTGCTTAGAAACCTTTCACTTCAGTAACAAGTTCTAAGCTTTACTCATATTGAAAAAAGATTTTTTAATTAATATTCCGTAGGAATCAGTAATTAAAAAATAACTTTTTGGGAACATACATAGATTTGTGTAAATCAAATCTATGTATGTTTTTTTATGTATGTATAGCTTACAAAAATGGTAATAATATCTATATAAATATTTTTATAGGAGGAGAAAAAATGAATGAAATACAAATGCCTAATATTGATCTTAATAAAGAATTAAACAAATGCAAAAATATGGAGGATTTAATTGGGAAGAATGGTTTAATGCAGAGACTATTTGGAAATATAATTCAACAATTTTTAGAAGCTGAAATGGAAGAACACTTAGGAAGAGAGAAATATGAACGACTTAACAGTGAAGAAAGAAACTATAGAAATGGATATAGCCCTAAAAATATCAGAACTAGTTTTGGAAACGTTAAAGTAGATGTACCAAGAGATAGAAAAGCTAAATTTGAACCTAAAATTGTTAAAAAACATGAAACAGTTTGCAATGAACTTGATAAGAAGGTTATAGGATTATATGCAAGAGGAATGTCCGTAGAGGACATAAAATCAGAAATAGATGAACTTTATGGTGTAGACATATCCCCTTCAATGATATCAAAAATTACCGATAAGGTTATGGATACAGTCATAGCTTGGCAAAATAGAGAATTAGACCCTATGTATCCTATAGTATATATGGATGCTATACATTTCGTGCGACACGCAAGTCGCCTTAACAATTGTTCAACATTATGATTGAACCTGTTGTTCCGTCAACAGTAGCCTAATAGCACATGCAATACTAGTAATGGAATTGTGTGAAGCTGCTATGAAAACTGTAGTCCTGTTACATAAACAATATCAATATTGTGAAGAATTGATATCACTACTAGCACCAAGGTGGTGCGGACGCATGGCTTAATGGTATGACTAACATATGTGAATCACTGATAAACACCGTTATCGCGAACAAGCTAAAGGTGCTGATAAGCTTGAACCAAAAGGTATGTAGCAGGTCATCTTTTTGAAGTGTAAAGATGCACGGACATAATGCTACCGGTGGATAGGTGGAGTCTAACCCATTGTGTTGTTATAGCGAAACGTGGTAAGCCCATATCTTTCCCTAGTGGTAGGTAACCTGTAAGGGTTATACAAGTATGGTGTGGGTAAAGGAAAATGGAAAAAGCGAATGCCCTTTCGTAATAGAAGGGATAGGAGTTGAGATATTATTCCACGCGAAAGCGGGCAGACTTCCATTAGGTTTCTTATTACAAGAAAGTCTGTAGAATCTATTAAGGGAGGGAAGCAAATGGATATTGGTATAACAATATGTGCACCAACCAATACTGACAAAACATGGGATAATATTAGCTGGTCTCAGTGTTTTAGGCAGGTTCGTAGACTACAGGTACGTATTGTAAAAGCTTGGAAAGAAGAAAGATACAATAAAGTAAAGTCGTTACAAAGATTATTAACAAAATCATTCTCAGCAAGAGCGATTGCTGTTAAAAGAGTTACTGAAAACAAAGGTTGTAAAACAGCTGGTATAGATAAGATTCTTTGGACTACTGCTAAAGAAAAATATCGTGCAATATCAGAACTCACAATAAAAGGATATCACTCTAAGCCTTTGAGACGTATTTACATACCTAAGAAAAATAAAAAGGAAAAACGACCGTTGGGTATTCCCACGATAAAAGATAGAGCTATGCAGGCATTGTTTCTGATGACCTTAGAGCCTATAACAGAAACCGTTGCTGACAATTGCTCCTATGGATTTAGACCTCATAGGTCAACCCATGACGCTATTGAACACTGTTTTAAATTATTGTCAAAACGTACAGCACCAGAGTGGATACTTGAAGGTGATATTAAAGGATGTTTTGATAACATTAGTCATGAATGGTTGTTACATAATATTCCTATTGATAAGAAGGTACTAAAACAATGGTTAAAATCAGGACTAGTGTATAAGGGTAAGTTATTTCCAACTGAATCAGGTACTCCTCAAGGTGGTATTATTTCACCAACCATTGCATTAATAGCACTTAATGGATTAGAGAATATATTAAGGAAAACATTTAAGCAAAAAAGAAAAGGTGCAAAATTATGGAGTCCAAAAGTTAGATTAGTAAAATATGCAGATGACTTTATTATAACTGGAAAATCAAGTGAAATTTTACAAGAAGAAGTTATACCTATTGTAAAGAGATTTTTAAATAAACGAGGGTTAGAGTTATCCAAAACAAAGACGAAGATAACGCATATAGATAAGGGATTTGATTTTTTAGGGTATAATATACGAAAATATAAAGGTAAATTACTTATCAAACCATCCAATACAAGTTTAAAGAATATAGTTCATAAACTTGGTGAAATAATTAATAACAACAAACAAAGTAAGCAAGAATATCTCATATTAAAGCTCAATCCAGTTATAAGAGGATGGTGTGAATACTATAAGTATTCAGTAGCATCAAAAGCCTTTTATAAACTTGATCATTTAATCTGGCAAAAACTATGGCATTGGTGCGTGAGAAGACATCCAAATAAAGGTAAGAAATGGGTTAAGAATCGTTACTTTAAGCATATAAACGGACGGGATTGGAATTTCGCTATCCAGTATAAATCAAAAGATAATCGTCTTTTATATCTTAAATTAGCTAAGGCTGGTGATATAAAAATAAGAAGGTATCGAATGATTAACTATAAAGCTAACCCATTTGACCCTGAATGGGATATCTACTTTGAAGAGCGTATTGGTTTCAAAATGGTTAATAATCCAACAAAAAGAAAGTATCTATTAACACTATGGAAACGACAAAATGGTTTATGTAAATACTGTGGTAATATCGTTAATAAAAGTTCAGGTTGGTGCTTACACACTGAAGATAGTAATAAATTGCTACTACACCCAGAGTGCCACCAAAAACTTCATAGAACAAATTTATCTTATTCCAAGCTGGCTCTTACATAATAAAGAGCTTAAAGAAGCTTGAGCCGTATGATGGAAAATTATCATGTACGGTTCTTAGGGGAGGGAGTGTCAGCAATGGCACTTTCTTACCCGACAAAGTAAGAGATGAACACAGGATTGTTACCAAAGCAGCTTATATTTGTATGGCTCTAGACGTAAAAGGATATAAAGACATATTAGGAATATGGGTTGGAGAACATGAAGGAGCTAAATTTTGGTTATCAGTGTGCAATGATCTTAAAAACAGAGGAGTAAAGGACATAATTATAGCATGTATGGATGGACTTAAAGGACTCCCTGATGCAATTAAAACTGTTTTTTCAGAAGTTAATATCCAGAGTTGTATAATACATCAAATAAGGAATTCTATAAAATATATACCATCTAAAGATAAAAAAGTTTTTATGAAAGATTTAAAGTGTGTATATAAAGCTGTTAATGAGAAAATGGCCGTTGAGGCCTTACAATCATTAGAGGACACCTGGGGAGATAAATATCCTATAGTTATACAATCATGGAGAAACAACTGGCAAAATTTATCCACATATTTTAACTTTGCTCCAGAAATAAGAAAAATTATATATACTACTAATGCGTTAGAAGGATTCAACAGACAACTTAGAAAGTTTACTAAGATACGAACCGTATTTCCTACGGAAGATTCTCTTAGTAAAGCCTTATATTTAGCTACTGAACAAATAATGCGCAAATGGAAATCACCTTCTCCAAATTGGCCAAATACATTAGCACAACTTACTATAATGTTTGAAGATAGAGTTGAGAAATATATTTAATTAACAGTGCTTGTACCTTTTTATGTATAAATGAATAATAATATAATTATTACAAATAATACTATTATACATAAGCTATACTTTCTCAGTATTTAGTTATTCCCCTAAAAATAAAAATTACTACAGGAATAATTTCCTATAGTAATTTCCAAATAAATTTAGTCTTGTCTACTTCATTTTACACAAATCTGTGCATGTTCTCAACTTTTTTCAAATTCGTAAAGCTAAGAACTTGTAAACTTTGTTCAAATGTTTCTTACGCAATATATCATTTCCCTTCGCTAAGCAGTATTTTTTTACTGCGAAAATTGAGAAAACACTAGGGGGGAATCTTTTTATTTGTTAATATATATTTTAAAATGATTAGATATTATTAACTTATATTTCTTGGCTATTCCACAGCTTTTTAAATAATCCGTTCTTGTTTATTAGAGATTCAAAGGAGCCGCTTTCATGCACTTTTCCGTTATCAATAACAAGTATATTATCAACATTTTTTATTGTGTTAAGCCTATGAGCAATTATAATAATATTTCTACCTTTAAGAGTTTTTAACATATTATTTGTGATAATATGTTCAGTTATGCTGTCCAATGCGGAAGTTGGTTCATCAAGGATAACAATTTTAGATTTTTGGAAAAATACTCTAGCAAAGGCAAGACGCTGTTTTTCCCCTCCAGAAAGTTTAAGTCCCCTTTCACCTACTTCTGTATTTAGCTTATCTGGTAGTGCCATTACAAATTCTTTTAATCTAACTTCATCAAGAATATGATATATTATATCATCACTTACATCTTCATCAAATACAATGTTTTCTCTCAAACTTCCATCAAAAATTGGTGCATCCTGTGATACGTAGGAAATATGATCATAATATTCATTTAATAATGTATTATTTAAATCATTTCCATCAACGAAAATATTACCACTGTTTGATTTTAATAATCCTAAAATGATTTTTATTATAGTTGATTTTCCAGCACCACTTGTACCAACAATTGCTGTAGAAGAATTTCCCTTTATTTTAAAACTGATATCATTTAATACTTTACTAGTAGTATATTTGAATGAAACATTTTTAAATTCTATGTCCCCATTATTTATTTTAAAATGATAACCATTATTTAGATTAACATCATCAGGTAAATTTATAAAATCACTAAATCTATTGAAAGCAATTTTGTTTAATTTATAATCAATGAATATAACATTAAAAATAGCTATAGGAGTGTAAATTTTATCTACAAAGGCTATTAGGGCTATGATTGTACCTACAGTAGATTCACCTTTTATAACTTTATTTACTCCAATAAACAAAATAACTAATTTTATAGCTATAACAATTAAAGCAAATAGTGTAAAAAATAATTCATGTATCATTCTTATTTTAGTTTTAGTTTTTACTACTTTCATTGATGTCTTTTCAATTTTGTTTATTTCTCTTGCAAATCTTTTATTAATTCTAAATACTACTACTTCCATAAATCCTCTTACAAAATATTTTGAAAGCCATTCTTCAGAAGTAAGTATGCTGTTTTTTATTTTGTATAGATATTTCATTAGTCTATTTGAGATTAAAAATATAAAAACATATCCAATGCATATAGCCGCCATTATTTTTATGTTGTATTTACCTATGAAAATTAAGCTTATGATGATTTCAGGAAGAAGACTTCTGAAAATAGTCATATAAAAATCAAATAATATTTCTCTTCCTGCATTTGCTCCGTTTTCTACAAGCTGAACAAGCTTTCCTGTTCCTAAATTTTGATATTCTGAATAGCTTATTCTTGATATTTTCTTTAAAGCTAATATTTTAAGTTCTTGATATATGCCATTTGACAACATTCTATTTGGATATTCGTCTACATAGGATAATACACAATCTAAAAGTAATAAAAGTCCATAGGATATGAGTAAGGTTAATATATTGCTGTAACTTTTTGTTCCTGGAATTTTATCTATTATTTTTTGAAGATATACTACACTTAGGGATGCCGCTAAAATTTGAATAACTCCATTTAGTATATAAAGAATTGATATTTTTTTGAATTTTTTTAATACGCCTTTTAACATAATTAACTCCTCTTTTTACTTATTTTTTATTTAGATTAATGTCTAAAATTTTGAAAACACAATGATATGAGTGTTTTTGAGTTATTTATGTACAAATAAAAGCTGCAGACATAAAGACACTGTCCGCAGCTTTTTTATAGTTTAAACGTATGAAATATAAGGTTTTGATGGTAATATTAATAAGCATACTTATTTTCAATTTTTAAAGCATGCATTTTAATTTTCAATTTAACTTTATCAGTATAAAAATACTATCTAGCGGAGGTAAATTATATATTGCGTAAGAAACATTTGAACAAACATTAGTAATTCTTGGTCTAAAAATTTATTGTTACGTTAAGAAAAACTCATTGTTTGAGTGTAGCGAGTTTGAGTTTTTTAGTAATAATAAATTTTTAGACCTTAGAATTACTTTGTGAAGTGAAAAGTTTTAGAGCAATATATAATTTGCCGCAGCGATTATTCTACCCATAAAAGTTAAAAATTAAATTTTCAATTACCATCGGTATCCAAATATTAGGCTCCGAACAAAGTACCGATATATCTTTTACTTTTAATTTGTACGGAGCAGTTCCCTGTAACAATTACAAGGTATTTGTTTATATAACCTTTCATTTCAACACCTTCAATTCTATTATTATAAAATTATTATATCAAAATATTTACTACAGCGTCAAATAATTGATAGCTAGCTCAACTTTTATAGTGAAAAAATGTTGCCTAGCGAAGAAGAAACAAAACAATTTGAGTTTATTATTTACCCCATGAAAGCGTCTTAACTAAAATTTTAGAAATAAAATACCCAGCTATGCATCCTGTTATTGTGAAGAGCCAAAACATATTAAGATTACTTGAATATCCAAATCCCAAAATAGCTCCAATAAAAAGTCCTGCACATACTGTAAAGCCGCACATAAACACAGGCTCAAGTTTTTTGAATGCCAAAAGTCTTAAATTATATTCTAAATTTCTCTTCTTATAAAATACATAAGCTAGATATAAGAATAAACATGTTAATATAAATAGTATTACTAATTTTAATTCATAATTAGTATAATAAAAGGTTCTGAACATATCTTTCCCATTATCATACCACTCCTGTTGAGGAAAATTATATTGATAAATAGTTAGCCATGCTTTTAATTTTGCAAAGATTGAACATATATAATTATTTTCTTGAAATTCTATTGTTTTATATGCAATCTCATTTAATATTCCTATTATAAAATAAGGTACTAAAAGTATTATACCCCCTACTATACTTGATACTATACTGTTTCCCATGATTGTTTGCATAAACATTATAAAAGTAAAAATACACACATATTGAAACACATCTATAAAAAACCATTTAACTATATCAGAATATGGATTTAAAGTAGTGTCAATAGCATTTAAATTAGCAGCATAAAACAAGCTTAAAGCAATGTATGTTATTCCAAAACTTATTACTATACTAAAAGTTCCAACAATCCATTTATTAATTATTATCTCTTTTCTTGTAAATGGCATTGATGCTATAAATCCTTGTGTTTGACTATTCTTTTCACCTAAAAATAGAACTATAGCTAATAATATAATTATAAATACCATTACATAAAAATAAGAAAACCTTACAAAAAGTCCATTGTTAAACCATCTGTTAGTCCATATTTCTCCATTTTCTTTTATATTCATTTTATTTAGATTTAGCTCTGATATAACACCGAAAAATTTAAAATATAAAAGTATCAAAGTAGTTAAAATAGTAATATATTTTACATTTATCCATTCCTTATAGAAAAGGGATTTATTTATAATTTTATTCATGTTTTTCTTCCCCCTCTACTAAATATATAAAAATATCTTCAAGACTCATATCTACAACTTCTATGAAGTCAGCTCCCATATCATATAACTTTTTCTCAAAATCTTTTGTGTAATTTTTAGTTACTATATAGTTTACCCTTCCTATATTTTCAACTTTAATTACATTATCAAGTAAAGATAAATCTTTCTTTGGAACTTTATTATCTTTAAAAACTACTTGAAGTTTTTTTATACTGTTCTTAACCTGTTCCATAGAGTTTATAAGTTTCATTTCACCATTTTTTATAATCGCTATATTATCACAAATTCTTTCAATATGATCTAGATAATGTGATGAAACAAACACGGTTACCTCTTTTAAAGCTACTTCATCTAAGATAATATTTAAAACTTCTTTTTGGACCACAGCATCAAGTCCTGATGTTGGTTCATCTAATATTAAAACCTGGGGCTGTATACTTAAATTTAAAAGTAAAGAGGTCCTCATTTTCATACCTTTTGAAAGTTCTCTTATCCTTTTTCTCTCAGGTATTTTAAATTTTTTATTAAGCTCATAGAATCTTTCCATTGAGAAATTAGTGTAAGTTTTATTGTATAATTCCACAAGCTGACTCACTCTAAAGAATGAGAAATATTGATTTTCATCAGATACATATCCTATGATTTGTTTTACATTGTTATTATCAAAAACTTCTTCACCATTAATTTTAATGCTTCCTTCAGTAACCTTATAAATGCCTGTAAGACACTTTATAAGTGTAGTTTTTCCTGCACCATTTTCCCCAATTATTCCAAAGATACTTCCTTTGTTTACATGTAAATTTATATCTTTGATAATATATTTATCATCTATTTTTTTACTCACATTACTTATATCTATCAAAATACAAGCCTCCTTTTATATAACTTTTTTTATGAAGACTCCTTTTTAGAATTCTTTATAAATTTCATTCATAATTTCTATTAAGTCATCTTTTGAAACACCAATATAGTGTGCTTCTATAATTATTTTTTTTATATGTTCTTTCATTTCATTCATTTTTTCTTCATTCATAACAGGTTTATAATTTTGTGCCACAAAAGTTCCCTTCCCTCTCATAACTTCAATTACCTTCATTCTTTCCAACTCCTTATAAGCTTTACTTATAGTATTTGGATTGATTGTTATCATAGATGAAAGTTCTCTCACCGAAGGCAATTTGTCTCCGGGCTTTAATATGCCTTTAAGAATATCTTCTTTTATTTTTTCAATGATTTGTTCATAGATTGGTTTACTACTTCTACTATCAATCTTTATCAAGTTTTCACCTCCAATTTTGTAGTCTTGTTTACAATTTTGTATCAGCTTTCTAACAGCATTGATGTTTTGAATAATTTTACTGCAGCATAAAATCTTTATTAGTTAACGTGTATTATGTGTACTATATTAAATAGTACACATATAATATAGCACTTTTTCTTTATTATGTAAATAGGGAAGATAGAGAATTTAAAAGAGTTATTTCATTGTGGGTGTAGTAGTTCACATGATATACTTAATAAGTATACAAATAAAACAAAAATGGTGATAATATAAATGGGATAGAAAGGATGTGAGCTTATGAGTGAATTTTATGTTATGAATAAAGATACAGAGGTATTATTATTCAGTGATGAATTAAACATAAATGGTCAATATCCTATTTTAGAAGTATATAAAAAAGATATGATTCCATATATTTTAAAACATAATGTAGGTGATTTAAATACTTGGTTTAAAAGTAGAGTAATACCAACAAATAGAAATCATTTGGAAAAATTGCAAAAGGCTTTAGAGCTAAGTGAAAAACCAACTGCTTTAGATTATTTAAAAATAAATAATGGATTTAGTTTAAATGATAGTTATTGGATAAAACCTGTAGATACTAAATATATGTATCCTAATGATTTGTGTTGGACTAAATATAATTTATATGATAATAAATTTGAAGAGGCTTTAGGACTTGTAACCTTTTTTGGTAATGCTACTAGTTTAGGTGGTACAGTAAATACACCTAAGTTTTCATCACCAGAGCTTACAACACAAGGAGTTATGAATAAGGCATGGAGAAGGATAAATCATAAGCTTCTACTTTATAAAAGAGGTAATATAGGTGCTGCAAATTTGGATAAAGAACATTTTGCAGAAGGTATAGCAAGTGAAATAGGTAAAATACTGAAAGTAAATTGTATACCTTATTGGACAGATACATGGCATAATCAAAATTGTTCAGTATGTGAAATTTTCACAACTAAAAACATAGGATATTTGCCAATAAAATATTTTCTAGAAATCAAAACTGCAAATAGAACTAATTGGACATTTACAAATATTATAGATTGGCTTTTTGAAGAGTTTAAAAGAGATTTTTTAGATATGATAGTATTTGATTATATAATTGAAAATAAAGATAGACATTTAGGTAATTTTGGATTTCTTATAGATAATAATACTCAAAAATTAATATCATTTGCACCATTATTTGATCAAGGATATTCTTTAATGTCTAATGCTTTAGAAGATGATTTTAGTAAAAACTTAGCTCAGTATTCAGAGCACCATCCAAGTTTTAATACAAAAAATATGGCTTTAGCTCGTTATGTCGTAAATAAAGATAAAAAAAGATATAAACATTGGAGTAAAGTTTTAAGATTAGAATTAGATAATATAAATTGGTTTAATTGTCCTAAATGGTACAAAGAAGGTATAAAAAAATTAGTTCTTACTAGATGTGATATTATAGATTCTATTTAACATTATTTTTAGTACAACTAAAAGTTTATATTTCATCCAGAGATATATCCATGCCAGAAAGTGGACATGTCTCTGGATGAAATAGCATTTTCTCTATTTTGAGTACAAAAAAATCCTTCTACTTAGATTATAAAATCTATAACAGAGAATAGTGTCTTTTTGTTTTGATGTAAAATAAATAATTTCCAATAACTAATACTATCGTTTATATATTAATAACTCAACTTTCACAGGACAAAAATATTACCTAGCGAAGATAAATGGTATATTGCGTAAGAAACATTTGAACAAAGTTTACAAGTTCTTAGCTTTACGAATTTGAAAAAAGTTATTTTTTAATTACTGATTCCTATGGAATATTAATTAAAAAATCTTTTTTCAATAGGAGTAAAGCTTAGAACTTGTTACTGAAGTGAAAGGTTTCTGAGCAAGATATCATTTATCGCAGCGGTTGTTTTTCAACTGCGAAAGTTGAGTTAATGAATTTTTGTATATGATTAATTTTGTAAAAATTGCTTAATAAATTTCATATCAAATTTATCATTTACGATTTTATACCATTTAGTAGTATATTTATCACTAACTTCAATAAAATTTAAATCTTTATCATATATTTTTATGCTTAAGCTGTCATCATATCTAAAATATACATCTAAAATATACATGTCACCATAGTTATATGGTAACTTTTTTCTATATTCCATAATTTTTATTTTTTCTAAATAAGACAAAAATTTATTAATTTTATTTTTGTCTTTGCATATAATCTGCCTCCGCTTTCCATCTACCCTTGGAGTAAGTATTAGTGCCTCATCAAAACTATTTTCTTTATATTGACTTAATATCAAATCATTAAAAGATCCACTTTTAGGTAATATAATGTATATGATTGTACCAACTGCTAAAAAAATCAAAATAATACTAATAATTTTTCTTGAATTCTTCATCATAACACCTTCTATAATTTCCATATTAACATTTATAATCAATTTTAAACAAATAAAAATAGTCTATAAGTATTGATATTACTATACTTATAGATTATCCACTTCAATGCAGTATACTATTCGTTATGTTACATTATAACTATATATTCAATTATATCCTTTAATTTCTAAAAATGCTATAATTATATAAGATAGATATTACATAGATTATGTAAAGAAGGTGATTTAATGACTTTAAATTATACTATAACTAAAGAACAACTTTTAAACTTTCATGAGCAACATATTTTAAGTACTTTAAAATATAAAAAATTTTCAACTAAAATGAGAATATTATATTTCTTAATTAGTATATTGATTTTGGTATTAGTAGAATACAGGATAAAGTTTAAAGTTTTTATAGGTCTCATTATTGTAGGAATAATTATATTTGTTTTTAGAAAAAAGATATATATTAATAAATTTCATAATCAAATAGTAAAAGTATATTATGATCATAAGAAAAAATACTTATTTAATCAAATTACATTAGAGATTAATAATTCAGGTATTAAGTTAAATACTTCTATGAATTATGAATTAATTAAATGGAAAGGTATTAAAGATTTTAATATTATTGATAATAATATTTTCATAAGAACTTTTACTAAAGATAATGTATTTATACCTTCATATGCTATTAAATCACAAGAAGAATTAGAATTACTAAAAGATCTATTCTTTAAATATGGAGAAATAAAACCTAAATACAATTATCCTAGAGATATAGAGTTTATACTAAAATAACTATATTTTGATATATGGAAGGTGAGATTTAATGACATTTAATTATAGTATAACTAAAGAAGAATTTTTAAATTTTCATAAAAAATATGTTGTAAATACTATTCAATATAATAAGTTTTTTATTGAAAACTTAATAGGGTTAGTTTCACTTTTTTTAATTATGTTTATTTTTATATCCGCTAAATTTAGAATTTCTGTAATTATTGCTTTTGTTGGTTCTTCACTAATTTTTTTTATACTAAGAAAAAAATATTATTTAAATTCTCTAAATAAAAATGAATTCAAGAAATTATATTCATATCATAATTTAAAGTATTTATTTGCTGAAACTTTACTAACTATTGATAGTAGTGGTATTACAATAGATACTGTTTTAAATAAAAAAACAATTAAATGGAAATATATTAAGGATTTTTATATAGTTGATGACAATGTTATTATAAGAAGTTTTAGTGATTATGATATATTTATACCATCATCATCTATAAAATCAAAAGAAGATTTAGAATCATTAATAAATTTATTTGAAGAAAATGCTTCAATATATCCTGAATATAGTTATCCTATGGATATAGAGTTTATTTAAAATAAAGGAGTAGTATATGCATAAAATTATTGTTATTGTAGTTTTTTCTTTTTTAACTATAGAATATATAAAAAGATATATTTCAACTAAAAATATATTTAATTTATTAGCAACTATCCCTACCATAGGTGTAATTATTATGGAAACATTCCTCATGAATTATATTAATACAGATTTGGAAATTATAATTTCAATAAGCCTTTTTACTATTTTTTTAATTACTTCACATCTAAGTAAAAGGTGATTTGCTATTGAAAATCAACTAACAGGTAAAACTTCTAAATATGACATTTTTATGATAAACTTATTTGGAGGTGTTAATTATGAAAAAATTAGTAAAAGTTGTCGGTGCAATCATTGAAAATGAAAATAATGAAATACTATGTGCTCTTCGTTCTCCAAGAATGTCTCTTCCAAATATGTGGGAATTCCCTGGTGGAAAAGTAGAAAAAAATGAAACTTTGAAACAAGCTATAGAAAGAGAAATTAAAGAAGAATTATCTTGTCAGGTTGAATATATTTCTACTTTTTATGATAATACTCATGAATATGATAAGATTACAGTAAATTTAATTACTGTTAAATGTAAATTGGTTTCAGGAATACCTACTGCCAGTGAACATTCAAAATTAATATGGTTAAATAAAGAAAATTTACCTTCTTTAAACTGGGCTCCTGCAGATATTCCTACTGTAAACAAACTTTTTACTTAACAAAGCAATTAATTTATTCAACTTTCACAGATGAAAAATAGCCGATCCCTAAGAAGTATTTTTTACTGCTAAAGTTGAAGTTAATTTATTTTCAAAATAAATGTGTAAAGAGGCTGTATACTAAGAATAAATACTACAATATATTGTGCTAATTTAGAATTTGAAAAACAATATATCGTATGTAAATTTCTTAATGCTACAGCCCCACTAATATAAAATTGTTGCTATACCTTTTTAATGAACTCAGTATATAAACTTTGTGGCATTTTATTGTTTAGTTTCAAAATTACTGTTATAGGTTTTTCCCCTCTATACTTTATTACATCACCTTTTCCTATATAAATATAAGATTGAATAATCCCATCAATTTTTTTATATTTTCTTAAAAAAATATGCAAATTAACATTTCTTTCTTTATTATGTATAATATTTTTTCCTCTCTCAGAATCTTGTGATGTATTATTAGGACTTTGCCACTGAAAATGTTTATTATCTATAAATTTATCTTTATAATTGATACTTTCTTTAATGCCTTCTTCCTTATGTAAATCTACAAAAAGAAAGTATTCTTTTCCATTTGTTATAAGTCCACTACCTCTAAATGAACTGTGAATTTTAGTATAATTTGAAAGTAGTGCTGCATCCACCATATCATATTGATTATATAATTTAAAGAATGGTACTCCATAATAGTCACTTGAAAACTCTTTTTCATATCTCATAAGAGCGTAATTTATAATATCTTCAATATAACATCTATATTCTTTATTATATACTACTTTTTTAAACTCCCAAGTAGAACTTAAAACATCTCCTTTAATATCAAAACATTTAATATACCTTTTTATTTGAGATGAGTCATAATAATTTTGATTTAAACACTTAAAAGTATGAACAATGCTTTCTTCATCTACCTTTTTAATATATTTTAGTATTTCATCCTTAGCCTTACTTAATGTTATTTTTTCATGTTGTAAAAGATATTTTATTATACTAAATTCATATACTCTTTTTATGGGCAACTTATCTGTAAGCTCCTTTAAAATTTTAGAGAAAACCTCGTCTTTAAGTATTTTATCCAGTTCTTTATCTTTTTCCATTTTAAGTACAAAATCAAGATAGGTTTTTGCCTTATTTAAAAACTTTAAAGGATCTGGCGCCCCATCATATTTTATATAATCCGTAAGAAAATACGGTACTTTTCCTCCATTCATTTTCTTAAACTCTAAATATTCTTCTTTTAAATATTTCATAGAATTAAAATTTTCTTCATTTAGTTGTTCTAATATTCTATCTTGAGCGATTTTATCCATTTGAATATTTGTACATCCTGGTATATTACCAAACTGAGTTGCTACGGTTACCTTTAAACTATCTTTATCATAATATCTTGCCCCGTTTAAAGCTATAGCTATCAAAAATGCTTTTTTATGATTTCCTATAAAATCTAATACCGTTAAAAAAGTTTTCTCATTATGCTTTCTAAGTCCTCTACCTAATTGTTGTATAAATACAATAGGAGAACTTGTTGGTCTAAGCATTAGAACCAAATTGATAGAAGGTATATCAACACCTTCATTAAAAATATCTACTGTAAATATAACTTTTAAATTGTCTTTATCATCTTCTAATTTATTTATATATTTTTGTCTTTCTGAAGAAGAATTTTGTCCTGTTAAATATATACTTTTTATTCCTCTTTTATTAAATTCATCTGACATATATTTAGCATGTTCAATACTTGCACAAAATCCTATACACTTCAGTTTATCTCCATCATGACCATAGAAATTCATTTTTTCTATTATAAAATCCACTCTCTCATTAACCTTTAATCTTTTAACCACTTCATCTATATCCTGCAGCTTTACATCACTTAAATCAATACGTTCAATATCTGTTATCCCGAAATAATGAAAGGGAACAACTAACTCTTCTTCTAATGCTTCTCTAAGACGTACTTCTAAAGCTATATTATCATCAAAGACATCAAATATATTTTCTCCATCACATCTTTCTGGTGTAGCAGTCATTCCAAGTAAAAACTTAGGTTTAAAATAATCCATAATTCTTCTATAAGAAGAACTAGCAATGTGATGTGCTTCATCTATAATAATATATTCAAATTCATCCTTTTTAAAATTTTTAAGCTCATTGGTCATTGATTGTATAGTGGAAAATAAATAATCAGATTTTATTTCTTTGCTTGTACCAGTTAAAAGTCCTGTTGTTTTACTTTTATTTTTTACTAATTTTTTAAAAGTTTTTTCTGCACTTTTTAATATTTCTTCTCGATGCACCAAAAAAAGCATTTTTTTAGGATTAATATTTATAACATCAAATGCTGACATATATGTTTTCCCTGTACCTGTAGCTGCAATAACTAATGCTTTGTTTTGTCCTAATCTTCTTAACCTATCTAAATTCTCCATAGCCTTTTTTTGCATATAATTAGGTTTTATTAATTCATAATTACTAAACTCTAATGTTTTATTTTTCTCAGTCTTTTTAAGTTCTCTTAAGAAACTACTATAACTATTTAAAAAATCATTATTTACATCAGTAGTTACTTCCCATATTCTTAAATACTCTTCTAAAACCTCTAAAACAAAGTTGTCATCTTTTTTTGAAACAACTCTTACGTTCCATTCCACATTACTTTTTAAAGCTCTTTGCGTTATATTAGAGGATCCAATTATTATCTTATATTCTTCTTTATTTTCAAATATATATGCTTTAGTGTGAAACCCCTTTTCTTTAGTTGCAACAAAAACCTTCAAATCAATATTGCTAAACCTTTTTATGCGCTCAAGTGCCTTAGGTTCAGTAAAATTGAGATAAGTTGATGTTATTATTTTTCCACTAACCTTTTTATCATTAAGTTCTTTGAATGTATCTAATAAAAGTTGTAGTCCACTAAAGTTTATGAACGCTACACTAAAGTAGAATTTTTTGCATTCATTTAAACATTTTTTAAGCTCATTCAATAAATTCCCTTTTTCTGAATTTGATATTAATTTATTGTTAACTAAAAACTCTGTGTTTTCTATTTCTTTATGTTTAATATCATAATTAAGTTCATGATCAATTTCTTTTTCTTCTATATCTATTTTATCAACTATTGATTTCATATTATCCCTCATATCATTTTGTAAAATTATATCTATAAATATGCAATACTTAGAAACGACTCTAAGTTGATATCTTAATTACCATTTCTTGTTATATATTTGATTATAAAATTCCAAAATAAACATTTTTTATACATTAGTATTATATCATAATCGATTTCTTTAACTCATCCAAAATTATATTGTATTATTTTTACATATTTTCAAAAATAAGCACCCCTGGGGTGCTTTTATGATAATTTAAGGAATTTTTAAGGAATTTTTCAAGTTTATTTAAGACATTTAATTTATGATATTTATTGAGAGGTTAAATATATATTGAAGTAGATAGTTATTAGATAAAATAAAAAGGGGATAGTTTTATGATACAAATAACAAATCTTAATAAAAGTTATGGAAAAAAACAAGTTTTAAAGAATTTATCTTTAAACATTAATAATGGAGTATATGGACTATTAGGTGAAAATGGTGCTGGTAAATCCACATTAATGAAAATTCTTACTACATTAATACCTTATGATTCTGGTGAAATAAAAATTTTTAATCATTCTTTACCTAAGGAAGATGAGGAAGTAAGAAAAATATTAGGTTATCTACCACAGCATTTTGATTTCTTTCCTAATATCTCTGTTTATGATGCCATGGACTATTTAGCAGCATTAAAAAAACTTCCAATTGGTAAAAAAAGAGAAAAGGAAATTCTTGATTTGTTAGAAAAAACAAACCTTATAGAAAATAAAAAAACTAAAGTCAAACATCTCTCTGGTGGTATGAAACAACGGCTTGGCATTGCACAAAGTTTACTTTCTAATCCTAAAATTATAATTTTAGATGAGCCAACAGTTGGATTAGATCCTAAGGAGAGGCTGACATTTCGTAACCTTATAAATGAACTAGGAAAAGATAGAATTATACTATTATCCACTCATATTGTATCGGACATTTCAAGTTCCTGTGAAAACTTAGCAATATTAAAAAAGGGAAAGCTTTTATATGAAGGGGCAATAGCTAAGTTAGTAGAAAAAGTAACTGACATGGTTTATGTAATAGAAATTGAGGATAATGAACTTAAACAACTATCAAAAGAATTACAAGTTGTATCTATTCAAAGGCTAAATAATAAAGTTGAAGTAAGATTTATTTGTGAAAATTTAAAAGAAGGTTATAAAAAAGCTAAATTAGTTATACCAACACTTGAAGATGCCTATTTCTATATTTCTTTCTTGAAAAGTAGAGGAGGAGAAAAATGAGTGAATGTATAAAAAAATGGATTAAGATTAGTAACATTGAAGATTTAGGAAAGTTCAAATATATAATATTTTTAGTAATTGTATTTTTTAGTTTATTTGCTTTTCCAGAGTATGCTTTTGTATCTTTATTATTATATGTTGCTACATTAGGTTACCAAATGCTATCACTTCACAAAAGAAATAATGTGGAGGATCTACTTTTAACAAGTCATTTAAGTAAAACCTCCCTAATTTTATCTATGTTTTCAACTTGTATTTTGAGTTCATTATATATTTTACCACTTCTAGTTATAATTTTAATGATAAGATTTAATGCAAGCATAAAAATAGCTATTATAATTGCATTAATTGATTATCTATATGCAAATTCTATTGGAGTTTTAATAGGTAGTTTTGTAAAAAATCACTTAGCTGGTATTTCTATAATATTTGGTTATTTTGTTCTTCTAACAGGAGGTAGTTATTACCTTAGACAAGAGAATATAAGATACCTTTCAGTTTTGTTACAATTAAATGATATTAAGAACTTATATTGGTCAAATTTAATTGGGTTATTAGGATTTGCAATTTTATTTATTGCTCTTTCTATATTAATTTATGGTAAAAATAAAACAGCAGTTAAATTTACAATTGTATTAAGTATTACTGCTCTATTGATAATTGGTGGAAATTTTTATAATGATGTTAATATGAGAAAGGAAATAAAAAATACTCCATATTCAACTTTAAAAATAGAAAACAATGAAATTAAATATAGAAAAATAAATCCTAAATTGGCAAATAAAATTGGAAGAATAGTTTATTCATTTCAAGATAAAATTAAAGAATTTAATCTACCTATACCTTTTTATAAAGTTAATATAACAAAGGAAGTATATTTTTTCTATGATAAAGTTTCAGCAGTTACACCAAATAAGAATAATATATTGCAGATAAATATGTTACCATCTGCTGTGAACAACTTTAAATTAAGGCTATTTTTAGCAGAGCTAACACCAGCTATTATACAAACAAAATCAAACTATACAAATATTCAACAGGATATTATTGAATGTGTAAAATATGAACTTCAATATAAAACTATTATTAGTAATAAATATAATATTTTTACAGATTACGATATAAATAAAGCAAAATCAAAACATATAGAAAGAAAGAGATATTATTCACTTATATCTAAGGAATATGGAAAAAGTATAGATAAATTTATAAATTATATAATAGAAAAACATCCTGATAAATTAAAGGATATATATACTTTATGCATAATTGAAAATAAACCTAAAACACAAGAGGAATTTTATAATCTAGTTAACAAAATCTACCCTAATATTTTATACGAGTATAAGGGAGGGAATGTGAAATGAAAGAACTTTATACTTTAGTAAAAACAGACTTAAGAAATATATTAAAGCATAAGTTTACATGGGTATATATTATTTTTATGTTTCTTATTGTTGGAATAAAGTGTCCTATAAAATTATATAATGGAGATTTAAGTATATTATTTATGACTTTCAATACTCAAATGATGGATATCTTTTTTTCATTACCTCTCCTTATGGCTGTAACAATGAATGATTCAACAATGAAATTTATTCCTAATGTGCTTATTGTTAAGTTAGAAAATAGAAAATTATTTTTTTTATCTCAATCTATAGCTTATTTTTGTTTAACTATGATAATTATGTTATTAGGAAATCTAAAGGTTATAATTTTAACTGAGATTTATTCTGGCAATTATGCTTGGCTATATTTTTTTAGATATTTAGGTATATTTTCTATGAGATTATTTTTCTGTATTACATTTATTATTTTTCTTTGGGTTATGTTAAGAAAATTTATATTAGTACTTATAACATTTTTAATAATAACATTTACAAGTATAAATATTTCCAAACCTATATTTTCTATAGGATTTATCAGTGGTGTTTTTAATAAAATACTACTTTATAACGATAAAAGTATATGGATAGGTGGAATTATTCATATAGTTCTTGGCATTATTGTTATAGCTATATCTATTAATAAGTACGATAAAAAATTAGAAGTGTAAGTTTTTGTTAGAATTGTTTCTACAACCAAGTGTCCTAAAATATTAGATGTAAAGTAAACAGCTAATTATAGTAGTGTACGTAGATATATGATTATAACAATATTGGTAAGTAGTTTTTAGGCATTAAGCAGTAAAGTTAAGGAGGTTAGCAAATGATTAAGGTTTTTTTGATTGAGGATGATGAAACAATTACTTTGGGTATAAAATCATTTCTATTGAAAAATAGTTATACGGTTATCCATGCAGAAAATTTAGAAAAAGCAAGAGAGCTTTTTAAAACAGATATTGACATAATATTACTGGATTTAAATTTACCAGATGGTTCAGGTTTTGATTTTTGCCGTTATGTAAAAGAAATTAAGGACATTCCAATTATTTTTCTTACTGTAAGAGATGAAGAATGCGATATTGTAAAAGGACTAGATATGGGAGGAGATGATTACATAACCAAGCCTTTTAAATTAAGCGTTTTGCACTCTCGTATATCTGCTGTTTTACGAAGAACTGCGAAACAACAGATGCAAGAAGATGTTCTATGGTGTGGGGATATTAAAATGATTAAGTCACAAACAAAGGTATATAAAAATAATGTTGAAATGAAATTGACAACTGGTGAATATAAACTGTTACAACAACTACTAGAAAATAAAAACCGTACTTTAACACGAGAGGTTTTATTGGAAAAGTTGTGGGATATCAATGGAGAATTTGTAAATGACAATACATTATCAGTAGCCATGAAGCGTCTTCGCCAAAAACTTAAAAATCATATAATTATTAAAACTGTAAGAGGAATAGGCTATAGGTTAGAGGAGTAAAAAGATATGAATAAAAAGAAAATAACTATATATATAATTATTAGTTTTTTATGTATAACATTTTTTTGTATTATACTTGGAAATTTTATTTTTAAAAACACAGAGAAGCTTTTTTATAAAAAAACTGCACAACTTATATCTGTTGGTGTTAAGGCTAATCCTAATATTGAACAAACATTGGTATCATCTTTAAAAACTAATAGTATAACAGAAATTAATAAAGGTAAAAAAATATTAGAGCAATATGGATATAGTGAAGGATCTTTATATAGTTTTTATAATCACAGAAGTTTTTATATAGTTGTGGTTGGTATTTTGCTTTTGATTACTTTACTCTTTTTTGTTTTGGAATATCTTTGATATGGCTAAATCATATAAAGCGTAAACGTATCGATAATCTTGCAGAATATCTTTGTGCTATCAACGAAGGAAATTATAGGATCAAACCTGAAAAGAAAGAAGACGAATTCTCTATCTTAGAAGATGAATTATATAAAACAGTTGTGATGCTTAGAGAAAAACGAGAAAAAGAAAGGAAAGAAAAAGAAAACTTAACTAATTACCTTGCAGATATATCACACCAAATGAAAACACCACTTACTTCTATGTCACTTATGATTGAATTATTAGAAGACAGTACTATAAACAAAGAGGATGCTTTATATATTGAGCGTATTTCAGCTCAAATATATCGCCTTAATCATTTGGTTTCGTCACTTTTAATACTTTCTAAATTGGATGCAGGGGTTCTAACATTAGAGCGTAAATGTATTAATGTTTATGAACTCATATGTACTGCTATTGAGCCATTAATCATAATGATTGAAAGAAAGGAGCAACAACTTTTTATTGAAGAGAATAGTGATATAGTTTTTACGGGAGATTTTCATTGGAACAGTGAAGTCATCCTAAATGTAGTTAAAAACTGTGTGGAACATACACCCTGTGGAGGAGAAATATCAATAATGTATGAAAAAAACCCTATTTACACACAAATTACTATTGAAGATAATGGAGAAGGATTTGATAAGAAAGATATACCTCACTTATTTACTAGATTTTACAAAGGCAAAAATTCAGCTAAAGATAGTGTAGGAATTGGACTTGCTCTTGCTCAATCTATAGTTAAAAAACAAAACGGTGAAATTCGAGCAGAAAATAAAAAAATGGGGGAGCTCGATTTACAGTTAAGTTTTATTCAAATTAACTATAAATAATGTCACCGAGATGTCACTTAACCAATATATAATTAGGTTCAAAAGAAAAAAATAAGGACTAAAATGTTAAATATTATGGAAATAGCCTTTATTAAAGAAAGGGGAAAATAACTTGGAAATATTACGAACTGAAGATCTAACAAAAATTTATGGAAAGGGAAACACAAAGGTTACTGCACTTGATAATTTGAGCCTAAGTATAAATAAAGGAGAATTTGTTTCAATTATAGGAGCAAGTGGCTCAGGAAAATCTACACTTTTACATATGCTGGGTGGAGTAGATCGACCTACAAAAGGAAAAGTATATATTGAAGATACTGATATTGTATCGTTGAATGAGACACAACTTGCTTTATTTCGCCGTCGAAAAGTAGGACTAATTTATCAGTTTTACAATCTTATTCCTACTCTTAACGTTGAAAAAAATATATTACTGCCAATGTTATTAGATGGTAGAAAACCGAAAAAAGAACACTTTGATGAGATTGTAAAAATGCTTGGTTTAGAGAATAGACTTAATCATTTACCAAATCAGCTTTCAGGTGGTCAGCAGCAAAGGGTTGCTATTGGACGTTCTTTAATTTATCAACCATCAATTATTCTAGCAGATGAACCAACAGGAAATCTTGACAGAAAAAACTCTGAAGGAGTTCTTGAGATGTTAAAACTCTCAAATAAAAAATATAAGCAGACTATTGTGCTTATTACTCATGATGAAAAAATTGCTTTAGAGGCAGATAGAATGATTACTATAGAGGATGGGAGAATTTCTTCAGATGAGGTGATTAATAAATGAATATAATTAATGAATACACATTTCATCATTTGAAAAATAATAAGAGACATACAATCTCTATAATGATTGCTATTTCAATTGCCTCAGCACTTTTATGTTCATTATGCATATTTGGACATACTATATGGAAGGCTAAAGTGAAAACAGTAATTAAAAATACAGGTTATTGGCATGGAGAGCTAAGGGAGTCCGTTTCTGGAGATAAGATAAAATATATTAATGAAAATCCAGAAGTCAAAATGACTATGATAAAAGGACAGTGGGTCACTGCAAAACTTTCAAATACTAAACGTTCCTATCTATTAATGAGAGATGCAGACTCAAATTTTTGGAATGAAATGAGCTTAAAAAATACACTTATGGAAGGTAGATTACCTAAAGCTTATGGAGAAATTGTAGTATCCAAAGTATTTTTTGAGGATAATCCTTCATATAAAATAGGCGATAAAGTAGTTCTTCCTATTGGAAATCGAATGCTTGGGGACAAATTAATTGAAACTAATTCTCAGAAAAGAAAAGGAGAGTATTTCAAATCAACTGGAAAAAATACTTATACTATAGTAGGTAAGTTAGATGTTTCAGGTGTTTCTGCATATCCTGGGTATATTGCAATGGGGTACTTAGAGCGTTCACGCATCAAGCCTAATGATGAATTAACTGTTTATATTAATATGCAAAATCCTCGTAAAATTTATAAAACATTGCCTAAAATTGCAAAATCCATTGGATTCAAAAAAGATGAATACGGCAAATATTGTATTGTTTATAATAAACAATTGCTAAATTTATATGCAATTAAAGACAAAAATGAGATGGATATTACTTGTTTAATATTACCAATAATGATAATAGCAATGCTTTTACTGGTTATGGGTACATTTATTATCATTATTTATAATGCTTTTTCATTATCTGCTAATAGTAGAATAAAAGAACTTGGTATTTTAAAAAGCTTAGGCGCAACACCAAAGCAAATTAAATATTCAGTTTTATATGAAGGGCTATTACTGTGTATTCCTCAGATACCAATTGGAATAATTATAGGATATATATTTAGTAATGTTGTAGTTTCAAAAATAAATGGAATTCTTAGTGGTATAGAAGATTATAGTAATATAGAAATTTCTTTTTCTTGGTATGTAATTTCTTTTGCTATCATTATTTCACTTATTACCGTTTTAGTTTCTGCTTATATTCCTGCAAGAAAGGTTGCAAAAGTACCACCTATTGAATCAATAAGGCAAAATGATAATAAAATGAAATCTAAAAAACAAAAGTCACATCCAATTATAAAAAAATTATTTGGTATAGAAGGTGAATTAGCATTAGTACAGTTTTCTGCTAACAAAAGAAAATTTCGTACAGCCATTATATCTCTTTCTATGTGTTTTATTTTGGTTTCTGTATATTTTTGTATTACATCTACATATAATTATGCAATCTCAAGAAATGAAGAAAAAATTTACTATGATATGAGTCTTGATCTAAATATTACACATGAACCAAGTGATGAAATGATGAAAAAAATTCTAGGTCTTAATGAAGTAAAAGATAGTGTTGTTAGCAGAATGATACGTACTTCAACCTATGTTAAACCAGAGCAAGAGTCTACTGCTTTTTCTAGATTGGGAGGTTTTACAAGTATAAACTCATATAAATATAATGTATTGAATAAAAATGGGAAGTATAGGATTATTGTGAATTTAGTTGGATTGAGTAACATGTCATTTGAAAAATATTGTAAAAAAATTGGAGCTGATGCTAAGGCATATTATAAAGAAGGAGTGCCAAAAGGAGTATTATTAGATAGTACATATCATAGGTCCAATACTTCAAAAACTATAGAAAAAATACCAATGTTAAATGTTAAGAAAAACGATAAGCTGCTTATAAATGAGAAAATTGCAGATTATATGAATACAGATTATAATTTCAATGTAAAAGTTGGAGCTGTTACAGAGGTTTCACCATGTGATTTGGATTCAAATAGATATAGTGTAGCATTTATTGTACCTATGAAAGTATATAAAGATATAACTGATAATTTTAAATCTGAACATTTACTTTCAAGAAAAAAAATGAAAATTGATTTAGTGGTTGGTGATAAGGCAAGTTCTCAAGTTAAGAAAAAATTAACACAAATTTGTAGTTATTATCTCGGTTCTGAAGATTTTAATATATGGAGCCTATTAGAAGAACAAAATAATCGAAAACTTAAAGAAATGTCTGTGAAAAGTACTGTTTTAGCTATAGCTTTAATGATTGGAGCCATTGGAATAGTTAATACTTTTTCTACTGTCAGTAATAATCTTAAACTCCGCAGAAGAGAATTTGCTGTATTTCGTTCAACTGGACTAACTCCAAAAGGAATAAATAAAATGTTATTACTAGAAGGAATGTTCTTTGTGATAAGGCCAATTCTCATTAGTATTCCATTTTTATTCTTAATTTGTTGGTTAATGTTGAGGATAACATTAGTTACCTGGACTGAATTCATGCTCTTTTGCCCAATTTTAGAAATTCTAATTTATACTGCTATTATGATTTTATGTATTGCACTTTCATATAAATTTTCATCAAAATCTATTAAAAATGATACTATAATAGATGCAATTAAAGACAAAACAATATAAAATAAGCACCCTTAGGGTGCTTTTATTAACCAAATTCATGTCCTGGTATTCCGTTATTAACGAAAGTTTTACCTTCCAATGGATCAAATCCAGATACCTCCATATCTGTTACAACAGGATATGCATTATGATAGTTTGGAAATGTAAAATGAAGGGTATAATTCTTTCCATAAAAAGCAGCTTCTGTTCCATTTCCTGTAAAAACGGCTGTATTAGTAAGAAAAATAACTTTTTTGTCTTTTGTTTGCTCATTTACTAGATAGACAGTAAAATCAAAAGAAGTATCCGTTATATTAGAAATAACAACTTCATAGAAGGTTGTCAAGATATGATCTCCAAAGCAGCTATCATCAAAATAGGCACCTTCATATAATTGAACTTTACTGTTTACTTTAGCTGTTTGTGGAGAAGTACTATTTTTATTATTTTCATCTTTTTCTAATTTTTCAGTTGGATTTACTTTTTTAGAAGAATTTTTTGATATTTCTTTTTTTGCGTCCTGTGATATTGAAGAGCTTTTCTTATTGTCAGAATCATTTAGACATATATTAATAGAACAACCAACTAATATATTTGAAAATAATAAGCATAAAATAACAAGAATAATTTCTTTTTTAAAAAATTTTACTTTCATTATATACAAAACCCTTTCTTCAAAAATTATTATTTTGTTTTTAAAAACATTAGCTACATAATGTAGCTACTTCTGTTTTGCTATTGTCTTTAAGGTAAGTCTATTATAGTATAAAAATATGAAATATTTTCTAAAGTATTAAAGTTAATACTCCTATGATATTTTAAATATTTTTCATTAAAATTTATTTTTTTATATTTTTGAAATAATGTTACAATATATATGTTAAATATTATTTAAATAAAGAGGCGAATAATATGAAAAAGAAATTTATATTAATTATAATTGCATTAAGTATATTAACAATTGGTTTTTTTATTAAAAATACTAATCATAATTTAGTAACTAAACAAGAATTTTATAATTTTATAAAGGAAGCATATATAACCCCAAATGGTTATACTAAAGAAATATCTAAACATATGCCGAGAGAAATATTCGATAAAGTTAATGCATTTGAAACATATAGAGGTAATTCAACATTTAAAAAGCCATATAAAATAAATATGTTTGAATTAAAATTGACTTCAAAAAGAACAATATTAAAAAAAACATATTTAAATATGATCTATTCTGTTTCAGTATGTGATGCTAATAATAAAGAAATAGGCGGTTCTTGGAATATTCCAGTAAAATATATTATCAAAAAAGTCAATAATACTTGGTATATTTTTGATAAGCAAGAAGAGGCTTAAATAGGGTGATAAAACGGTATCTGTCACCAGAGGAAAATTCAATTATATAAAATGTAAAAGTAAAATTTCTGATAAATTATATGATAGTATGAAAGCTTGTATGATAAAAAATAAAATCGCGTTTTCTGATGCACAAGTAAAAAGATCAGTAAGCGATTATAAAAGTTTTGAAGAAAAGTCAATTCCTAACATTAATATAGAACAAGAATATATAAAAAAATTTATTCATAAGCCTACTGATACTCCTGATATTATAGATTGTAAACAAATTGAGCAAATTTCAAATGCTATATGTGATTTTATACAAAATAATAATGGTAAATCTTTTTAAAAAGACAAAGATGATTAGATGAAGTGGTTCATATTAAAGATAAATATCTAGCTAGAACTATAAAAATACTAATATTAAAAGTGAGAACATACATATATTTGATTTACACAAATCTATGTATGTTCCTCGAAAAAAAGGAATCTATCAAATTCATATTATGTTCATTTTGCGCGTTGAGCTTGAATTATGCAATAACGCTGAGTATCGCCTGCCGCAGGAATTAAATCATATGGATTTTCTGCCCATACAGCTTTAGCTACAACCGTTGATATAATATTTTCAAAACCTGCATTTCTCAAATCATTAATCAAATATTCTTCAACCAAACCTCGTTCAAGACCTTTGCTTTGGGCAAGCTCAAAGCTTTTACTGTTTTTTTCAATATAATTGCCTTGAATGATGATTTTGCCATTAGGTTTAAGTATTCGATACAATTCTTTTACAACCTTATCACTCTCCGGAATATTTCCAAATGCGGCTAATGAAGTAATGTAATCGAAGCTTTTATCCTTTATTGACATATATCTACCATCAGTTGCTACATAGAATACTCTATGATTATCTGTTTGCTTTAATTTTCTCGTCCACATTAATATGTGTTTATCTATATCAGTGCAAACAATAGAGAAATTTTTATTATTTGAGTTGAGCATTTTTTGAAGCATGCTGCCCATTCCCGTAGAAAGGTCACAAACAGTACCTGAAAAACCTTCAATCAAGCTGTCCATGTACTTACGCTGCATTTTTTGTGCCTCAAGCGTTTCTTTATTTTTATGTGCATTATAATCTTTAATAGAGGCATTATCATTATCTTTCTGTTTTGTAGCTTCAATATCGTTTTCAATCATATCATCTGTTATTTTCCACAATATCTCCTGATTACTTGACAATTTTGGAGAAACAACATTAAAAACGCCGTGCTCATAAGAGTATTTATTTCCACATTTCGTACATTCTAATTTTTCAGACAAGTCACATTTGCATAAAGGACACATGAGTAAATCTTGGATTTTTTTCATTAAAATTTTACCTCCTATATATAAATAATTTGAATATAAATTAACTTCATAAATGACTATTTATCTGTATATTATATAAATAACATTTACTTCACCTTTTAATATAATTACAAATCAGCTTATAGGTAAATAATACCATTATGCGTGATATATTACTATTATTTAGAGTGAATTGTACTCCAATTTCTTAATACATTTAATCAATAAAAATACGCTCTAGAAAAAAATTTTCTAAAACATCCTCTAAAAATCTCCTTATTATATATAGATGGTAAAAAATCATAAAAAGTAAACTGAAAATACTTTATATAAATTCTCACCATCTGTATAAAGTGTAAGACACAACAAACTGTCCAGTAAGACAATTATTAATTAGAAAGGGTGATATTAATGACAAATGCAAATAATATTAAAAAGTATGATGGAGTATTTGAAGGAGGAGGAGTTAAGGGAGTTGCTTTTGTAGGGGCAATATGTAGACTTGAAGAAGAAGGATATGAATTAAATAGATGTGCTGGAACATCAGCAGGTTCTATAATAGCTTCTCTTTTAGCTGTAGGCTATTCTGGAAAAGAACTAAGAGAACTAATAGTTAATACAGATTACAACAAATTTTTAGATAAAAACATATCTATATTTGATACAGGTAATATATTAGAAAAATCATCACATGCATACAACTTATTTATGGATAAAGGACTTTATAGTGGAGATTATTTTGAAAAATGGATGTATAATCATTTAAAAGCAAAGGGAAAAACTAAATTTAAAGATGTATGTATAAATGGAGAATCAAGACTTAAAATAGTTGCTGCTGATGTAAGCACAGGCACCATGTTAATTTTACCTGATAATCTTAAAAAGTATGGAATAGATCCTATGGAATTTGAGATTTCTAAAGCTGTAAGAATGAGTATGAGTATACCATTTTTCTTTGAACCAGTAAAATTAAAAAATAACTACATTGTAGATGGTGGAATATTATCTTGTTATCCTATATGGATATTTGATGTAGAAGGTACCCCTAAATATCCTACTTTTGGATTTAATCTTGATGAAGAGGTTACAAACTATACATTACAAGGTAGGGGTAGCGCCAACATTTCCGACAAAACCCACTCTAAACAATAGTAAACTATTATTTTTAATGGTACAATTTACTTAAGAGTTATTTCGCAGTCGTACGATATTGTTCACTAATTATATTTTAAAATTAGATTGAATTTTATAAATATGGAGGTTTATAGATGCTCAACAATAGAAAATTAGTTTTATATATTGCAACAAGTTTAGATGGTTACATAGCGACAGAAGATGATTCCTTGGAATGGTTGTTTAAAACTGAAGGTGAAGGAGATAATGGATATTCTGAATTCTACAACACAGTTGATACTATTCTAATTGGTAGAAGAACTTATGACTGGATTATTGAGAAAGAAAAAGGTAAATTTCCTTATAAGAATAAAAAGTGTTATGTATTTTCTAAATCAGAAAAAGGTAAGAATGAAAATGTAGAATTTATTAATCAAGATGTAGTGGAATTTACAAATAAAATCAAAAGACTGGATGGCGGAAACATATGGCTTGTTGGCGGTGGTGTTCTTCTAAATTCTTTTATTAAAGAAAGTTTAGTTGACGAATTTATTATTACTATATCACCTACACTAATAGGTCATGGAATACCTTTATTTAAAAAAAATGATTTTGAGTTAGAACTAAAGTTAAAGGGGCTAAGGAGATTCAATCAATTTGTCGAACTCCATTACCAGATGAAATAAAACAATTGATATTTAGTTCACAATTTTCTTATATTGTTCACCAATTACTAAAAATAATAATCAAAATAGTAAAAGCCACATATTGGAATTTTTATCCAGCATGTGGCTCATTTTTACATGTATGTCGGCTGTACCCCTAAATATTAAATTTTCATTATATAAACTATTTAAAACTTGTATTATATTTTTACTCATTTCTTCGTTGTAATTATTTGGATATTGTTTTTTTAATTTACTTATTATTTCTGACACAGTAGTATTTCCATCACATTTTTTTATAATTTCACACATACCACTATTTATTAATAACCATTTTTTTAAATTTGGATCTGTAAGCAAAACAAGTTCATCTTCATAGTTAACATTAACACATTCACTCATCCTTAAATCTTTTGTAGTATAAAATTTATCATTTAATTGCACCATAATAACTCCCCCAATTTTTCCACTAAAATAACTCTATATTAAAAAATATAGAGTTATTTTAGTGGAAGTTATTAACACCAATTTACACAAACACCATCACAACAAGCTGCAGATAAAGAAACATTTGTAACTTTTAAAATTTTTGCTACAAATTTCATTTATTTCACCCCCATTTACAATTATTATTTATATAGAATTAGTAACTATATCGTCATCTTCCATAAACTTCAAATACAGAGGACATCTTTTTAATAGTTCATCATGTGTTCCTATATCAACAATTTCACCATTATCAATAACTACGGCATAATCTGTCCAACGAATCATATTTGGTTTATGTGATACTACAACTAAAGTTTTATTTTGAATTTTTTTAATATTTTCAATTATATGTTGCTCAGTTATTGTGTCTAATGCTGCTGAAATTTCATCTAACAATATAATTTTTCCACCATCTAAAAATCCCCTTGCTATACCGAGTCTTTGTTGTTGCCCTCCTGATAAATTTGAACCTCTTTCTCCTACAATAGTATCTAGTTTATTTGAAAATTTATTAATAAAATTAGTTGAGCAACTTAAACCTAAAACTTCATTTAAAGACTCAATATTTTCTTCTCTCCCTAAAACTATATTGTCATGAATTGAACTATTATATAAAAATGTATTCTGAAATATGCAAGTTATATTTTTTTTTATATCTTCCCTAGATAAATCATTAATATTAATATCTCCTATTTTAACTTCTCCACTAGTAGTCTCATATAAACCTAAAATTAATTTTAAAATTGTACTTTTACCAGAACCACTTTCTCCAATTATACTAATAGATTTTCCAAATGGAATCTTTAAATTTATATTATTGAGAATAGTATTTGTTCCATTATATGAAAATGAAACATTTTTAAATTCTATATCATAGTTATTTAAGATACATTTCGTTTTTTCTTTACTAGTAGATTTACTCATAATTTCATTAAATCTTTCTATCACAACTTCTAATGTCTTAAAGTTTATGAATTGATTAAAAACTTCCATTATATTAACAAATATGTTTCCAGAATAAAGTAATAAAGCTGTTATATCTCCAGTTGCTAACGTATTATTAGCAGTTTTTTGAATTGCCATAATTAATATAATAGATACCACTACTATTCCAAAAAAACTTAAAAGCCAAAAAATTGCTGATGATAAGAAATTAAAACGTACTTTAGACCTTCTCCAATTATCTTCTTTTTGATTATATTTATTTAAAATCCATTCTTTACAATAAGGATAACACTTTATTTCCCTAAAACTTGAAACTATTTCTTGAACTAAATCTCTTACATAACTTGATTTCTCAGCTTCATCTTTTGAGAGTAATTTTGTCTTACGTGAAATTTTTTTAGTAAAAATAGCCATAAAAAATACTAATGGAATAAAAATTAATGTTATTGTAACATCAATTTTGAATAAGAAATAAAAAGTAAACATCAAGGTTGTCAGTGATTTTCCAATCCAAACAACAATGTTTATAATAGATGTTACTAACTGAGTTATAGCATCAAAAATTCTAGTAACAAATTGAGTGGATTGTAAATTGTTAAAATCTATCATGTTTATGTTTGTAATATTTAAAATAGAATCTGTTCTCAGTTCATACTGCATTTTACTAGATAAATATTCTTGAAAATACTTGCCAAAAATATTTAATGACAGATAAATTATCCGTATAATGATATATAAAATTATTAGAAATTTTACATTATATGAGTTATGACTTTTTTTTGATAAATTATTTATTATATCTCCTAAAAGTCTTGTTGGATATACGCTAAAAAATGATCCTAAAATAAATATTAAACATAATCCTATTAAATATTTTAAGTTTTTTTTAAATGATTTATAAAATATTTGAGATGATTTTATAATTTTCATGTAAGCTCCTAAATCATATATAATAAATTTTGTATATATATCTATTATATTATACATTATACAAAATTTATTAAATTCCTCTATTTTCAATATATAAATTTTAAATCAAATTATTAAAATATTTAGAAAGTATTTTTCTGCGAACGACGAGAAATTTCTCGTCGTTGATAGAAAATTACTTATTACCTAAGTTTCGTACAAATATAAAACTTATATTTGTATATATTTGTCTGGTATTATTAGTTATAATATTCCGCTATTTCCCAGTTTTTAGGCGTAGCCTCTTGGTTTTATATTCCAATTTTAAAAATGGCAACACTAAAAACAGGTAAATATTAATTTGAAATTTTGGATTATATTTCATTAGTTAAAATTTCATTTTTAACCTCAAATATCAAAAGAAAGTTGAGTATATTGTGGTCTGGAAAGTGCGTCAGCAATTATCTTAGATAGTTTTGTTAATGGTGGAATATTAACTATAATTCCTTTACTAGTTCTTTTGACAAAACCTTTTATATTTCCAACTTTCTTAACTAAAGCACCTACCCCTACATCATACAGTTCTGTTTCATATAGAACTGTAGACTTAAAACAACTTATGAGGTTATGTGTTATAAATACTAACCATAAGAAACCATAGATTCCGAAAAATTTTTTAGTTCTTAGGTTTTTTATATGGTATACATTTTTAGCCATTTTAAAAAATGCTTCTATAGTTTGACGTTCATTATAAAAGTGAAATAGTTCTACTGCATTCATTTCTTTAGAACTTATATTTGTTATAAGCAAAGAATATTTTAAATTTCCCTTTTTAGATAATGTTTGAACTATAATATACCTAAGTCCATTCTCTACTGAAAATTCATATACCCAAGCAGCTTTATCGGCTTTAATATATTCTGAATAAGGTATATTTTTTGCAAGATTTTTAGCTTTAACAGTAGAGTATGCTTTTGTAACAAACTTTAGTTTAGGAGTTGACAATAATTTTTCAATATTGTCTGATGAACCAAAGCCACTGTCAGTTCTTAATATTAGATTACCATTAAGAAGTTGCTCTCTATATTTAGATAAAATAGACTTTAATAAGTCATCATAATGATCAGTACAGTGGCTATTTCCTGAATCTAAAGACATTGCTACTGTTTCAGAATGCTTACCTGTAAATGCGGCAGCTAATTGATATCCACTTTGATTTTTCTTTTTAGAAAAGTAACCTTTTTCTGCTAATTCAAAGGTTTTACCATTAGCAATTAATCCTGTTTGGTCGCAGTCTACGACTACTTTATGTTGTGAGCTAATAGAATTACTATGCTCTATAAATAAAGTATGATGAATATCTTGTAGCTGGTTTATACTGTCTGAATCAAAACGTGTAAGCAACAAATTAATCTGTGATTGATCTGGAACTCTATCCATATCAAATATATTTGCAGTAAGTTTTTCTACTCCAAGCTTTTCATTGATATCCTTAGTTGTTTCGCAACCAATAACTATAGACATCATAGTGGTAATAAGCTTTTGATATACAGAATATTTTACTTTCTTCATTTTGAGCTTAAAGCTCTCAAGTGGCTTAAAAAAATTAATTTTCAAACCAAATTGCATTACTGAAATTAACCAAGTGGAAGTAGTTTCTTCTTTACAATTGTCTTGAGTAAAGGTAAAATTATTCATATGGATAATACCTGCCTTTCATAATTTTTTGTGGTAAGAAAATTATACTCTAAGGCTTGGTATTATCCACTATTTATTTTTTGGAAACTATAATATGGAAATTACTAAAGTTTCGTTTGTACGAAACTTAGGTAATTAAAAAATCTTTTTTCAATATGAGTAAAGCTTAGAACTTGTTACTGAAGTGAAAGATTTCTGAGCAAGATATCATTTCCCGTAGCGGCTATTTTTCACCTGCGAAAATTAAATTAATTATTAATACATGTATCATTTTCTATATGTTTAATACTATATAATTTTTGAATTTTTTTATAATAAACAATAACTAGAATGCAATAATTTAAAAACAATCCTATAAATAATCCCAACATACCTATTTTTAAAAATAGTACTAATATACTAATAAGAATAAATATTAGTATATTTACTATAGAAGTAGCATATAAAACAAATTTGCTTTGACCACAGGCTTGTAAAGAATATTTACAAATAGTTTGAATAGGATTTATTAAATTGATAATTACCATAATAACTATTAATTTACTTGAAAAATTAATTACATCCATATTGTTAGAAATTACTTTAGGTAAATAATTTCTAAATAAAATCAAAATTAATCCTAAAAATAAGTATATTATAAAAGATATTTTTATTCCTTCCTTGGTAAATGTAGTCAGTGACTTTTTATTACTGGATTCAAAGGTTTCACTGACAAGGGTCAATGTTGCAGAGCCATACATATACATAGGCATCAAAATAATATTTATAAATTGTATAACTAGTAAATAAGATGTTAATTCAATTATTCCTATTCTTGCAAGAATAGCATTTATAAATATAACAAAAATACTTCCTTCTAGTAATTCTTGTCCCATTAAAGGGATACTTTCTATAAGCTGTATTTTCATATTTGAAAAGTATTTATGTACTTTTTTATAGCTAAACTTAATATGTTTTCTAGCTATGTATATATATATTAATAGATTAATACTCATACTAAATATTGATGAAATTCCAGCTCCTACTATACCCATAGAAGGAAGTCCTAGTTTACCAAAAATTAAAATATAATCTAAAATAACATTTAAAATTGATGCAATTAAAGAACTAACCAATATATATTTTGTCTTTTTTATAACTTTAAAATATGATGAAAATGTAAAAATTAACAATTGAATTATCATATATAAACTCATTATATTAAAATATTTTAAAGCTACATTTAGTAACTCCCCAGAAAAATCATAAAAAACTTCTAAAATTATTCTACCAAAAAAGATAATTATTCCAAAAAATAATATACCAATCATTGAGTTAAGTAAGATTGATGAAGTAAGATGATCTTCAAAATCCTCATATTTATTTTCACCAATAGATTTTGACCCTAATATATTAAATTCAACAGCTAAAAATCCAATAATACCAGCTAAAAAAAAAAGTAATGACATTATTATTCCAACTGAGCTATAGGCAAAAATTGAAATTCTACCAATAAGCATTTGGTCTGTAAGTCCTATTATTAGACCAGAGATTGATTGAATTATTAAAGGAACTGCAATATTGTTTAATTGTTTAATTTTATCATTAATTAACATGTTTTTATTCTTCTAACTAGAAAAATAAAATCACTACTTTCTTTTCTAAATGTTAATAATTTAGTACCTTTTATATAAAATAATTTAATTTTATCCATATATGATCACTCCTCATATAAAAAACAACTCTTATCAGAACCATAAATTGAACCATCTAAATTATATGCTGTTGAATAGCATCCCTTATTTTATATATTATAATATAAATGTTTATATATTTAAATATATTATGATAAATTTAGTAAATTAAAGATAAAATATCCAAAGCCAATATCAATGCGGTACATTCAATAGTTTAATCTTGCCTGTACAACTATTAAATATATACCCCACACAATATTCTTTACTACTCTTAGGATCTTTGTATTCAATAAAAAATAAGTAAAATTCTTTTGGTAAAAAATATGGTGAGTCTTTCAATAATATAGTATTCGAATTACGAATATCTTTATATTTATCCTTTTCAGTAATATTCTCAACATCTATAAACTTAGCAGAATCATTTACTTTTTTATTTATAAATATTTTTTTAGCTTCAAAATATGAATACTTAGGTAAAGTAATCATGAAAATTACAGGTAAAATAATCAAAAGAAACATATTTATTTTTAAAAAGACTTTTCTGATTTTTTCTTTTTTATTGTTAGGCTTGTACACAATTTCAAAAATAAGTATAGAAATTAATTGATACAAATATAATTCGTCAAAACTTTTCAAAGTTCCTATATACATAGTTTCATTTATAAAAATATATAATATCATTTCTAATACTGCAATTATAAAAAGGATAACACTTTTTTTATTCATTTTTCTTTTTTTGTTAATCACTAAGTCCACCTTATGCATCATAGAAATCTTCAATTTTGCATATTATTTTATTATAAATTTTCTTCATATGGGATTCACTTGAGTATATATCTATTTCATTCATTGGAATCCACTTAACAGCACTATTCTCATCTGGTTTAATAATAACCTGCTCATTCTCATCAGCTTGAAATAAATATACTACTGATACATGTAAATGTGATGAAACATATTTTCCTTTTCTGAAATGCCCAAACGGAGATAACATATCTAATGAAACAATCTTATTAGTGATAGGACTAATATTTTTTACTCCTGTTTCTTCTTTAATTTCTGATATAGCTACGCCTAATAAATTTTCCTCACCATCTGCATGTCCTCCGGGCAAAGACCATGCATTAAATATATTATGATGTACCATTAACACTTTATTTTTATCTTTATTTATTACAAACCCAGAACTTGTTATATGAATAATTTCATTGTCTCTTTTTAAAATATCATCAAATATATTTATACATTTCAATATTACTTCCTTGTCTTTTCTTTCTTGCTCATTGTAAGGGACAAATTCTTTTATTGAATCAATCCAACTCATATTAACACCTGCTTTCTTAAATATATTCTTTCACTTAGCATTTTTAGAAAATTCTATACTTCTTAGCTTGATGACTATGGGTGTTCCACCAAAATATTTGCTTTTTTAAGTGCATTATAAATTTTATTCTTTTGCCTTAAATCTTTTTCAAATTTATTACTATTTTTAACAATAGCAATAGTATCTTTAGAAACATCTTTAATCATATATTCAGGTGGAAAACAAGATTTTCTTGGACTAATAGGAAATCCTGCACAATATATTCTTTTATCATTAACCATTATTACTACTGCATCTAATTCTTTTGTATGAAGTAAGTTACTTCCCCCTTCTGTTAACTCATCATCCTTTTGTATAATGGATTTATGATTCTTTAAATAATCATCAGTTAACTGAATTTCATGAGTATTCCAATTGTACTTTTTTATATCCTTTTCTTCTAATAAAGGCTGGTCTTCTATATCTAAAGAGTCCATAGAAAGATCGGTTTTAACATATTTACCGTCCTGTTCATTTCTTCCATAGCTTAATGCACCTTTTTTACTTTCTGCCTTTACAAAATAAATGGCAAACCCATTTTTATCACTGCTTTTATGAGCACCTATATACACACAATAACCTGCAATTATAATAATTACTAAAATTAAAATTCCATAAAACTTACGCAAAGTTCCAATCCTCCTTTTAATAAAAACGCTTACTATCTATATAATATCATTACATATTTCTTTGATTATTACAATATTATTACATATATGTTTGAATTTTCATTGAACTAAATTACAATAAGTATATTGATTATATTTCAAGTTTTACATTTAAAATATAATTTATATAAATTTTAGACAGATTTTTTTTATAAAAAAACATTTTTTGTAAGTTATACATACATAAAAAAAACATACATAGATTTGATTTACACAAATCTATGTATGTTCCCCAGAGCAAGATATCATTTTTCGCAACCAACGAAGGTTGAGCTATTTAATTACTTCCATGCCACCCATATATGGTTGTAAAGCTTTTGGAATATTTATAGAACCATCTTCATTTAAATTGTTCTCTAAAAATGCAATCAACATTCTTGGAGGTGCTACTACAGTATTGTTTAATGTATGAGGAAAATACTTTCCATCCTCGCCATCTATTCTAATTTTCAAACGACGTGCTTGTGCGTCACCTAAGTTAGAGCAGCTTCCAATTTCAAAATATTTTTTCTGTCTAGGAGACCAAGCTTCTACATCCACTGATTTTACCTTTAAATCAGCTAAGTCACCAGAACAACATTCTAAAGTTCTAACTGGTATATCCAAAGAACGGAATAAATCTACTGTATTTTTCCATAATTTTTCATACCACATCATACTATCCTCAGGTTTACATACAACAATCATTTCTTGTTTTTCAAATTGATGAATTCTGTATACTCCTCTTTCTTCGATACCGTGAGCTCCCTTTTCTTTTCTAAAACAAGGAGAATAACTAGTCAAAGTTTGAGGTAAAGAACCTTCTGGTAATATTGTGTTAATAAATTTACCAATCATAGAATGTTCGCTAGTTCCAATTAAATATAAATCTTCACCTTCTATTTTGTACATCATTGCATCCATTTCTGCAAAACTCATAACACCAGTTACTACTTCACTTCTAATCATAAAAGGTGGTATACAATATGTAAATCCACGATTTATCATAAAGTCTCTTGCATAAGAAAGCACTGCAGAATGAAGTCTTGCCACATTACCCATTAAATAATAAAATCCATTCCCAGCAACTTTTCCAGCACTCTCCAAATCAATACCATTTAATTTTTTCATAATTTCAGTATGATATGGAATTTCAAAATCAGGTACAGCTGGCTCACCAAAACGCTCCAATTCTACGTTTTCACTATCATCTTTACCAATAGGAACACTTGGATCTATTATATTTGGAATAACCATCATAATCTCTTTAACTCTTTTATTAAGTTCAGCTTCTTTCTTTCCTAATTCTCCCAAATGTTGTGAATCTGCAGTAACTTTTTTCTTAAGTTCTTCTGCTTCCTCTCTTTTCTTCTGAGCCATTAATGCACCAATTTGCTTTGAAATTTTATTTCTTCCAGCTCTTAAAGTTTCTGCCTCATGTTTTGTATCTCTAAGTTCACTATCTAAAGCAATTACTTCATCTACTAAACCTAACTTATTATCTTGAAACTTATTTTTTATGTTTTGCTTAACAATCTCTGGATTTTTTCTTACAAATTTTAAATCTAACATGTTTTTCCCTCCTGAATTAAATATATTGCATAATACAAAAAATAAAAAACTTCCATCCCATATATAACTGGGACGGAAGCAATCCGCGTTGCCACCCAAATTGCTGATGTATAAAACAATCAGCCGCTCAATAGTATTATAAAGGATACTACCCTTTCGATTCATCACCGACAGCTCCAAAAGTGGAAAGATTTAACCTTTCACCGATTCACACCAACCATCGGCTCTCTGAAGAAATTTATAAATCGTAGCTTTTATAATCACTGTTTATATATATTTAACTATACTGTAATTATGTACAATTATATATATGCTTATGCATATTGTCAAGTAAGCTACTTTCAAAAATGAAAACAATTTCCATTTTAAACTATATTTTACTACAGAATATGTGCATTTCTTCTTGGCAGTGAAAATTCTACAGTTGCACCACCTTTAGTATTGTTATATGCATGAATTTTTCCATTGTGTTTTTCAACAATAAGTTTGCATATATAAAGGCCTAATCCAGAACTATTTTTATAAGCTACATCTTCATTTTCTTTATAATATTTATTAAAAATTATATTTGTTTCATTAGTAAAGCCTTTACCTGTATCTGATACCCTAAAGAAAAGCGAATTATCTTTCAAAAAACTCTCAAGTAGTATTTCATCATTTTCTTTTGTATACTTTAAGGAATTAGATATAATGTTTGAAAGAGTTTCTTCTATTCTAAAAGCATCAAAATAACAGCTTTCTGTATCTTTAAATGAATGTGATACTACAAAATTTACTTTTTTCTCATTACAAAGACAATAAATATTTTCTTTGATACAAGAAATGAACTCGTCCATATTTACAGCTTGTACATTTAAAGATAAGTTTGGCCTTTCTAAATCCCATACTTCATTTAATTGATTTATAAGTCTTCTTACTTTATCCGCATTATTTAGTAAAATTTTAATATAATCTTCTTTTTGTTTTTCTGATATATTACCGTAATTTCCTGAAAGTAGTTCTAAATGCCCATATATAATAGTTATAGGAGTTTTAATATCATGAGTAAGCGCTAAAATCATATCTTTTCTTTGTTGTGTCATTAACCATTGTGTTTTAAGAGACTTTTCTAAAGTTGATCTCATTTCCTCAAAAGCTTTTAGAACTTCACCTATTTCATTTTTATAAGATAAATCTATCTTAAAATCTAGACGACCATTTTTGATTTTATCACTAATTTTGATTAATTTTTTTAAGTTCTTATTAATCCCAGATGAAAATAACCATGAAAAACAAATTACTACTATAAAATGAATTAAAAGTACTGAAATAATAGCAAATAACGGATAAAAAAGATCACTACCTACTTTTCTCATAAGTTTGTCAATAACAGCCGTTTCTGCAATAGAATTACTTTTATATTTTTGAACAAATCCTCCTTTTAATTTATTATTAGAAATTAATGGAGTAAAAACAACAACATACATTTTTTTATCTTTCTTATCATATTCTTTTGTAAAATATCTATTAGACTTTATAGAAATTTCACCAGGTAATTTACTATCAGTTGAAGAATATAAAACATCTTTATTTTTTAGCACAATCCAATAATCAAAATCTTTTTTTAGTACTTCCCTATCTATTTCATTTTTAAAGTTTTCATTAAAAATTTTGTCTACATTTCTTGATGCATATACTTCATTAGAACATGCTACTTTCTTGTTATAACATGTAGATAAAAATAAAGTAAGAACAATAAGAGAAAGAATAATTGATACTATAGTAGTTGAAATAAAAAACAATACAAATTGTGTTTTTATTTTCAAATTTTTATTTATATGTTTAAAGACTCCCATTTGTATCCTATCCCCCATGCAGTTTTTATATAATTATTAGATATATTATTGAAATTAAACTTAGACCTTATTCTTTTTATATGTTCAGTTACAGTATTAAGATTGCTTTCACTGTCATATCCCCATATAGTTTCAAAAATTTGCTCCTTAGAAAATACTTGTCCAGGATGAGTACATAAAAGTTCAATAATTTCATATTCCTTTTTAGTAAAATCTATTTCAATTCCATTTTGTTCAATACACTTTGATATTAAGTTAACTGATAAATTATCAAAATTTAGTTTTGTTGTTTCTTTTTTTCTCACATTTTCACAGGTCCTTTTAAAATGAACATTGATCCTTAAAATAAGTTCTTTTAAAGAAAAAGGCTTTACTATATAATCATCACCCCCAAGCAAAAATCCTTTAATCCTTTCTTCTTCAAGTCCTCTAGCTGTCAAAAATATAATTGGACAGTTTATTTTTTCTCTAATTCGTTTACAGATATCAAATCCATTTAGATCTGGCAGCATTACATCAAGTAAAATAATATCTAAATCGTTATTTACTTTTTCCAAAGCTTCATACCCTTTTAAAGCAAAATCTACAGAAAACCCCTCTGCTTCTAATGCAGGTTTTATAAATGAAATAATGTCTTCATTATCATCTACAATAAGTACTTTTTTATACATTAGTAATAATCACCTCTTATTCTGTACCTAATAATCTTGTGCACACTTAGCTTTATTGTGTATTATGTGAACTTACCTATCAACTTCTTGCTGGATGCATTAATTTTAAATAAATACTTCAACCTTCGCAGTTGAAAAATAGCTGCTGCACGAAATGATATCTTGCTTAGAAACCTTTTTCTTCGCTAATCAGTATTTTTTTACTGTAAAAGTTGAGTAAATACATAATAGTACGTAAATGTATTTATTGCAAGTTTAAGGTTTAAATGTATTAGAGTTTATAAAAAGTTTATTTTTTTATGTTTATATATTAATGAATTCTTCGTATGTATACTTAAAAATCAACTAAATATGTGAAATTACCCGGGTATAAATATATAAATTAACTGTAATTAGGAGTTGAAAAAAATGAATAATAAAAAAATTGAAATTAAAAATGTAAGTAAAACTTTTAAAAAAAGAAAAGTAATAAAAAATGTTTCATTTGAAATTTTAAGTTCAGATATTTGTGGTTTTATAGGTCCTAATGGTGCAGGCAAAACTACCATAATGAAAATGATAACTGGGCTAATCAATCCAGATAAAGGAAATGTGTTGGTAAATGGGATAGATGTATCTAAAAACAGGGAAAAAGCTTTATTTGGAATAGGTGCTGTTTTAGACGTTCCAGTATTCTTTGGTTACATGTCAGGAAGAAAAAATTTACAAAATTTAGCGAGACTAAATCATGGTATGAGTAGAAAACAGCAGCTTGAAAAAGTAGAAGAAGTATTAGAAATTGTAGGGCTTAAAACCAAAACTGATGATAGAGGAAATGATAAAGTAAAAACCTATTCCTTAGGAATGAAACAAAGGCTAGGTATTGCTCAAGCACTACTTAATAACCCATCAATAGTAGTACTTGATGAACCTACAAATGGTCTTGATCCTTTAGGAATGAAGGAATTAAGAGAATTAATAGTACAACTTAAAGAAAAGTATGGAATTACATTTTTAATATCAAGTCATCTCTTAGATGAACTTCAGAAGGTGTGTACTAAGTATGTTCTTATAAAAGATGGAAGTATAAAGTGGAGTGGAGCATCTGACACATTGTTGAATTCTATTGAAAAAAACAAAACCTTAGAGGATGTTTTTATGGAGTTACTGCAATAGTTATATTCAAAAATTTATGGAGGACTATCTAATGTTTAAGTGTATTTTTATGTACGAATTTGAAAAATTTTGGTCAAAAAAAATAAATTTAATGTGTTTTCTTTCTATACCAGTAATAGTTTTATTATCATTAAAGTTTGCTTTAGAAACTAATACACAAGCAAAAGTAACAGATGTAGTTTTTAGTTCCAGTATGAATTTTCCTATAATAAGTATTCAAGAGATGTTACTCACTGCATCTAATATAATTGTATTAATTTTTTTTGTATTAAGTTTCAATGAAGAATATAGAAAAGGAAATTTGAAAATGGCTTTTTCAAGAGCAATTTCTATAAAAAAGCTATATCTAGCAAAGTTTTTAGTATTAGCAATAAATATATTTTTAATATTAATAATTCATTTTATTATTTCTTTTATTGTAGGTGAATTTTATTTACCTAAAGTTAGTAAAACAGCACTATTTTTAAAAGAAGGATTATATGATGCTAAATATGCAGCCATATACACTCTTAAATACTATTTTGTAGGATATTTAAGTTTACTTGCCTTTGGAAGTATAGTTCAATTCTTTTCAATAAAATGCAATACCATAACAGCAACCTTAGGTTTAAGTATAGGAACTTTTTTTGTAAATTTTTTATACATAGAAATTGTACTTAGTCTATTTGGCAGTTGTAAGAATAGTTTAACTGTACTTAAATATCTTTGTATATCAACAGTTTATGCTCAATTTAGTGGTGCAGCAAATTTTGCAGCTGGAATTACAAGTGTTTTTTTACTGGGCATGTTCATAGTTATTGCAATTTTTCAAATTACATCATACCTATCATTTATAAATGAAGATTATTTAGAATAAGAAAAGGAAGGTAAAGAATATGAAAGAATTAATTTGGGCTGAATGTGAAAGGATTTTGAATAAAAAAAGTACTAAAATATTATTTATGATTACTATTGTATTTCAAATTTTCGTTTTTTTAATATATCAAAAACGTTGGCATGTTGATAATTATGTTCTTAAAAAAGGATTAGAAATTTCTCTTAATAGTCTTAATTACTCGGTAACACAACTGACAGATTTTAATGCTGTTTTAATATTTATTATATTACCCTTATATTTTACTGAATGTTTAAGTTTAGAAATTGATACAGGTGCCTACAAAATGATATTGCTAAGGCCAATAAAAAAGTGGAAACTACTAGTAGCTAAGTGGATAGCTTTAGCAAGTATTTATGCAGCAATTCTATGTTGTGTATATTTAACAAAAACCCTTATAGGATATATATTTATGCCTAGAGTTGAATCTACAAACTATTTTATTATAAATTCAAAATTAGGTTTATTTGATTCTACAATATACAATATAAAATATTATTTAATAATATTAGTAATACATTTATCCCTACTTGGTATAACTTCATTTATAAGTGTAATTGTCAAAAAGCCTATATTAACATTCTTAGGAAGTATTGCTTTTATGATAGCTGCATTATATTTATTTAAACCTATGATTGATATATTTTTTAAGACAGCAACAATTGGACATTATATTTTAGCAGGCTCATATAATTTAAATAATATATATACCTTTTTCCTATTTTCTTTATGTTGTTTAGGAGCATCATTATTCATTTGGAACAAAAGAATAGGTAAAATGGTATAATGTAATCCAATTATTTGTTTTTTTCCATATGATAAGTGAAGAAATTATTACAAAGATTAGTATAATTCAATTGATATTACATATTAAATAAAGGAGATTTAATAGCTCTTTTGGTTCGTCTTATAAAACAATATAGTATCAGTGTCTTTTTATCTTAGTTTTGGCCATTACATAATTTTCCCACATATATATAGCAATAATATAAAGATAAGAGAATTCTCTTGGATAGTCAGATTTCTCCATTTGATATGTAATATTGAATTTTGATAAAAAATAGTTAGAACGTCTTAAATGCCAAGGAGAAGTTACTACCATTGCTGATGACCAATTTTTATCTTCCATTATCTTTATTGAATTTTGTATATTTTGATATGTATTTCTTGATTTATCCTCTTTAATCAAACAACTATTTGGAATACCTAATGATTTTGCGAAATTAGCCATAACATCTGCTTCAATATATTTATTATAGACTCCTCCACCCGAACATATAATGTTATTAGCGTATCCCTTATTAAATAATTCAACTGTTTTCACAACTCTTTCTCTCATTATCGGAGAAGGCTTCCCGTCCTGTAATGCAGGAAAGCCTAAAATAATTATCACATCAAATCTATCCCTTTTCAATTTTGTTACAGGAGACTTATAAACTAAAAGTGGATATAAGTTGATTAATACAATGATTATGATAATAAAAATATTAATATCCATTTCCTTTTGTACTCCATTCATTGCGTATAATTTATTTATACATGTTTTGTAGTTTTTTACAATTATGCATTAATATATCATTACGTATACTATAATTATACTAAATATACCCAAATATATAAACCACAAACTTATTTACATTTTAAGGAAGTGAGTTTACGGTTTATCGTAACTACCCTAGGATTACCCCTATTAATAAATATATCTTACTGTCAATATCTTCATAGTATTCATAGCCACGAACTGGCATAGCATGTCTACTACGTATTAACGTATTAGTATATCAACCAGAATCTATAGGATTGACTCTATCTAAATCATATGTAGCATTTTGCCAGGATATATTCTTACTATCATAATATGGATATAATGTAATATTTATCATATAATAATATCTAAGTATAAAATTGTATTTGAGGAGAATATATATGAATAGTAAAAAAAATATTATTATCATAATAACAGTAATATTACTATGTGTAATATTATTACTGTATAAAGTTATATTTTCACGACAAGTATTTTTTGATCAGATAAATTCTAAATTAGTAAACTATAACTTTAAAATATTTAATCTTAATAAGATGGATGCATTATTAGGTAAACAAAGATATGTTTATGCAGGTAATGTAAATAAAAATTATATTGCAATTATAACATATAAGGACAGGAATGCTTTAATAAAACAGTATGCAGTAGACAAAAATGGAACATTAAATTTAACTGTTCCAAAAGAGTATAATTTTATTATATCTTTACATGCAAATAAGACAATTACTTACACATGGAATATAGAAAATGATATTAATAATAAAATAATTAAACTTGAAAAACAATCTTGGATTGATATACCTATACCTAGGTCAAAAAGAGGCAAGAAAGGTATAAGTTATGATAGACAAAACTTTTATTTTAAACCTCTAAAGTCAGGCAATGAAAAAATAATTATGAGATATGAACATCAAACTTTATCTGGGAGACCATATGATGAAATAACTTTTAATATTCAAATTAAATGAACTTCATGATTCAAAAGATAAAGAAAATATAGTATCAAAAGAAGAATTTGTTATTTATGATATCATTCCTTTCTAAAAACAATATCTTGTACAGTTTTTGCTTTATTATACATAATATTAAAATAAAGTAAAAATAGGTTAACACAAATCTATTATAGGTTTTTATTTGGTTTTTTATGTGATATGTAATATCATATAGGTATAAAATGTTATTAGATTTGTGAAAGGAATGAGTGTCATGGATTTTATTATAGATACAGTATTTCAAATATTCTTTGCATTTTTTTGGATAATTGCATTAGTGATAATTTTGATTAAAGCAGAAAATAAAAAGAAATTAGCACCTTTAATAATATTTGTTCCTTTGCTTATGATATGGACTATATACTGCTGCAACAGCGTTTTAAAACCACGTTTTCAAGATATTAGTTATTATATTAATAAAAATTATAAAACTACTAGTGGCAAATGTATCAGTGTACATAAAGGAAAAGGAACTCCATCCTTTGTATTGGAAAAACAGACTTATTATTATAACGCAAGGGTTAATAAAATTTATGAAGGTAAGAATTATAGATTAAAATATCTTCCTAATAGTAAATATGTTATTAAATCAGAGGTCTTAAAATAAAAATTTTGTAGCAAAATACGCATATAAAAGTTATAGCAGAAACTATAAGTTTCTGCTATAACCTTATGCCAATAGTTTTCCTTCTAAATAAGAATACTTTAAGTATTCTGGAGTACTATAGTATACTGATGAATTAAAATCTGAAATCTCATCACTAATAAATGATTGAAACACTTCATACAAAACATCTACTGTATCATCATCTTCTGAACTTACATCTATTATTAATCTTTGATATTCTTTTCCTATTGCTTGGAAACTTGGTACAGTATATTTACATAATCCTACTGAATCAAAATTACCTTCTTTTATATTAAAATACTCTATTATCTCATCTGATACTTGCTCAAATGATAAACAATGATTAACATCAGCAAGTTCTAGCTGTCTCTTTAACTCTTTCTTTCCAAGTATTTCTACAATAGTTGATCTTCTATTTTTCGTCTTTCTTCCTATAAATTCTATGAGTGAACAAACGTAAAATAAGTCATTTTTTTGAGTATCATTCATTTATAATTTCACTCCTCTCAAATTTAAGGCAATCTAACGCTTTCAATGTATGAAAACTTATTTGATGAGTAGGATATTTAAACTTTGCTAACTCCCAAAAAATGTTTCTAGTAATTTCTCCATCTAAAAAATCATTTACATAATTCCAAACAGTATCATCCGCCATTGGTCCTTCTACTATATCATAATCATGTACTAATCCATTTCTGCAAGCAGCAATAAAATCTAACCATTCATCAGTCATGTTTTCAAATTTTAATATTTTTAACTGTTTGTTTTCCATATAAGTATAATAATTAACTGTAGGACATTCCCTATTTCTTTTAGCCCATCTTTTAGCTTGTTTAAAATTATTGGTACAATAAAATCCCCAGGAAAAATCTTTTGTATATCTACTTTTTCTTATCTCTGGAAATTCAACAACTTCTCCTGATGCATGATACAACATAAACTACTCACCTTTCCTTACATATTTACTTCTCTATTATAATAAAATAATATATTTTTAATTTTTACTAGTTTCTTTTTTATTATAACATTTCTATTTCAATAATAGTTCAATTTTTATCTTTAGCTAAAAGACCTGATAGTATATTTTCTAAAAAAATAAGATATCTTTTAACTGCAATTATTCTAGTATTTGTTATGAGTACTGTTCCTTGTAGAATAGCTTTAAATAAGTATACCAATATAGATGTTGCTTAATTTAGTGTGTAGTTTCTTTGTCTAATCTCCAAAGTGCCAAAGTAAAACTACAAATACACATTACAGCAAACAGAAAAATAACAGGTAAAATAAATTTTAAGGAAATAAAATCTCCTAATATTAAGTTTCGTAATGCATTAATAACATGGGTAAAGGGATTAAGGTTTATGGCTATCTTGAGTACACCCGATACATTTTCGGCAGGAAATAATGCAGTACTTAAAAAGAAAATTGGCAATACAATTATATTCATAATTGTCTCGTAAATCACTTCATTTGGTAAAATCAAGCTTATAGTATAAGCCAATCCCGACATGAAAAATGCTGTAAAGAAAATCAATACTATCATAAGTAAGATACCAACCACACCTGTAGTAAACTTTACTCCAAACAACAAGCTTAAAACACATAAAATTGTTACTTCAAAAAAAGTACATAAAACAGCTTCTAGCATTTGTCCCAACACAATAGAACTTCTTCTAATAGGTGAGATAAGCACCCTATAAAAACTACCACTTGATTTCATCAAAAAATTAATTATACCACCGCTGCTGCAAGCAGCCATTGTAACAAGAACCATGATGCCTGGCAAAATATATGCAGTATAGTTATGAATCCCTGTATTTTGCATTGTTCCATTTGCAACTGCACTATATAGTATAAGCCAAAGAATAGGCTGTGAAATAGTGATAATGATTGATATAGGATTTTGAAAACGCCACTTCATGTTGCGCCACATCATATTAAAAATACTCATGATAACACCTCTTTTTCACTTGCTTTTGTAAGATTTAAAAATATATCATCCAGACTTGGTTGTGCAATTTCAATACCTGTAAAAGATATGTCATTCTCTAATAACCATTTATTAATAGAATGAAAATCCTTTTGACTATCTCTTGTCCCTATTGTAATGCAGTTATCTTTTACAATTACCGATTTTAATGACATGGTATGTTGCAAATTACTAGCACAATTTTGGGCCTGTTCTTCCTTATGAAAACTGATACGAAGAACATTTTGATGCACATACTTTCGCAGTTCACAAGGAGAAGCCTGAACAATCTCATGTCCATCCTTCATAATACAAATTGTACTTGAAAGTTGGTCAGCCTCCTCTAAATAATGAGTGGTAAGAAAAATAGTTGTTCCAAAATCATCTCGAATCTTCTTCATCATATCCCACATAGCCATTCTTGACTGAATATCCATACCCACAGTAGGTTCATCCAAAAACAAAATTTTCGGTTGAGACATCATATTCACAGCAATATCTAACCTACGTTTTACACCACCAGAATAAGAAGATACCGGATATTTTAAATAATGTTCCAATTCAAAGCAATGGATTAATTCTTTCATTCTCTTTTTAGCTATGTCAGAGTTCACTTTATAAAGCCTTGACTGAAATATCATATTCTCCTCCATTGATAGATGATTATCAATAGAAGTACGTTGAGCAACACAGGCAATCTGCTTACGAATAGAATTAGGATCCTCTTCAATATCCTTTCCAAATACAGTTATCTTACCAGATGTTTTATGAAGATATGTTGTTAGAATATTAATTAAAGTAGACTTACCTGCACCATTTTGACCAAGTAGAGAGAAAATCTCTCCACTTTTAACCTGTAAACTCAATCCATTTAAAGCTCTAACTCCATTTTTATATTGTTTTACCAAATTTTCAACCTTAATCGCCCACATGCTATTTCACCTCTTTTATGGGAAATAAAATTTCAGTAATATATTTATTAGGATTACCTTTTAAAATCATCCCAGGGCCTTTTATAAATACTTCTCTAAATGGCGGCTGCAATATTAAACCATGAGACTGAGCATATTTATTTATAGCTGTATATGCATTTTGTAGTGTTTCATAAGGACCTATATGAGTAACACAAACTGCTTTAATACGAGGTATTTCTTTTACTTCAATACCGCTTGTTATTGGTGTTTCAGAGGTAGGAACACATAAGTCAAGCTCACCCACTTTCGTATCAGGATTCATAGCATAATAACAGAAAAAAGGTGCACTGTTTACCTTACCTCTAATTGCCTTAAATACATTAGGGAAAACCTTATTTGCTTCTGTAACAACACCTTTATAACGCATATACGCTACCCGTATAGGCTCCACATCTCTAACTTTAATGTCATAATTCATTTTATCTCCTCCAAATCTATTCTTTTTCTATAGCAATCCAAATTTCAGAATGCCCACCATTTGGCTTTTCATCACAACTTGAATAAACCTCAATATCAGGAAGTTCTGCATATTTATATCCAGAAAAGGGAAGCCATTCTGTTAAAAATCGTTTATACATAGTTTGAATGGACTCAGGATAGTGTCCGTCACATTCCAAAACAACCCAAGTAGCAGATGGTATTACATACTCTGTCATACCTTTTGGAACTGGTTTATCTGTTGCCACAGCAATGTAATATGAAATATATTGAGGACTTGTATAAACACTTACTCCCAAAAGTTTTTTTGGATTTTGATCTGATAAACTAGAAATCTCTGAAAGTTTATCACCCCTCCACATTTCCTCCCAAAACTTTGGAACTATTTTTAAATTTTCCTCCATTTCTTCTTGAAGTGGAACACTAACACCCACAATTCGAAAAGATTCTTTCGTTTCGATCCTATACCTCATGCTTTTACCTCCTGTAACAGTAATCTTAAAACTTATCGATGGATAAGCCTGCAGCAACACACCTTTGCTTCGTGCAGCTGTTGGTGAAATACCATGGATATTTTTAAATGCACGATTAAATGCAGTAGGTGAAGTATATCCATATTTAAATGCTATATCTCCGATTTTTGTATTACAACTTTGTATTTCAAAAGCTGCCTGTGTCATTCTTCGTCTACGGATATATTCCGATAGAGGAATTCCTGCTACATATGAAAACATTCTTTGAAAATAGTAAGTGGAACAACAGGCAATTTTTGCAGCTTCATCATAAGAAATTTCACTGGTCAAATTGTTTTCTATATATTCGATTGATTTACTGAGTTGCATAAGCCATTCCATATTGATTACCTCCTTGGTAAAAGAATATCATAATAAAAATTTTATATCCTCTCTTTCTCTGTCCAGTTTTGTAAACTTTAAATTTGATATAAACCATATAATACTATCTTCAATTATTTGACACATCCCCTTTCTTTGTATTAAAAAAGAGTTAATGCCCTTTGATTAAAGACATTAACTCTTTTACACTCTCCCAATTCTGCTTGTTGAAATAAATCTTATATTTTGTATTTTATTTACATTTTATAAATTGTGCTATAATACATGTCTGAGGGATTTTATACTACCTACGAGGAATTGAAATATTATAAAAAACTATTAATATATTTATATCTGCACATTTCTCTATTTTCTAGCTTTAGGGAAATTTTTTTTGACAATATGATTATACTAAATTGGAAGCGTATAACTTTTTAAGGTATCCCTATGTAAATTTAATAGTTTTTTTAAATTACATATAAAAATTAAGGAACATGTATAAATTTGATTTACACAAATCTATATATGTTCCTTAATAAAATCAATAATCATATCCCAAACTACTGATGTGAATTTAATCTAATTTATTATTTTCTATAATAACAACTACCATTTCATTTATCCTATTGATGCTTTGACTAATATATATACTTTTAATTTTTTATACACTTTGCAAATTATTTATTTTTAAAATTTATATTACTAATAATTAAAATACATGAAAATACTATTACTAATATAATTCCAATAAAAGAAATAAATCCAAATAATTTATGAATCATTCTTGAAAATGCATTTGCTCCTACACTTCCGTCGAATATACTATATGTTGCATTAAGAAACACTGGACTCTGTAATAGTGTAAGCATGAAACTTCCTAAAATACAATATACTAATTTCGTATTCTTTGTATTATTCATTTAAATTCCCCCTAATTTTAAATCAATATTCAATATGATATAAATTATTTTTTATCATAGATTATTAAATATTTTTACTAAATTATACATATTATTCAAAATAATATCAATATAAATTCTAGCTTATACATTTATAATTTTTAACATAACACAATAATAGTAGTTTTTAGAACATACTTAATTTTACTTATTATTTTTTTACCAACTAATAAAATAAGTATTATAATATTATTATGACAAATTCTTCTAAATACACTATCATATATTAAAAAAAGAAAGGATATAAAAAATGAAATTAATATCTAATTATAATAAAAAAGTTTTTTCTTTAAATAGACTTTCATATTTTGTCTTAGTGTTTTTTGTGATAATTTTGGAAACAGCTGCATTTTCCATTATTCCTTCTATTATAGATGGAAAATACGAAAATATACTAAAAAAAATTTTTATTATATTGATACCTATTTGTTTTATTAACATACCAATATCTATCTATCAATATAAAAAAAACCACGTTAATAAAGAATCTAGTAAAAATTTGAATTAAACTTTACTGTATAAACTGTGCATTATACAAGTGTTTATATAATGAATCTTTACCTATTAATTCTTTATGCTGCCCTTGCTCCACTAAAAAGCCTTTATCAAAAACATATATCTTATTACAAATATTAGATATATTCGTTAATTTATGAGCAGTAAAAATAATCGTTTTATCTTTAAAAAAATTTATTAGATTTTTAGTTACTGTAGAAGTTGTTATGGCATCTAAAGCTGATGTACTTTCATCTAGTATGATTATATCTGGATTCCGTAAAATCGTTCTGCATATAGATATTCTTTGTTTTTCTCCTCCAGATAAATTAAATCCATTTTCCCCAACTAGAGTTTGTAATCCATCAGGTAAATTTTTTGAAAATAAATCCACTCCTGAAATTTCTAAAGCCCTTTTAATCTCTTTATCAGAAGCATTTGGTTTTCCAAAGATTAAATTTTCTTTCAGCGTTCCTGAGAATAGAAAAGTATCTTGAAATACTATTCCAAATAAACTTCTTATATTATTTATATCCATTTCCTTTAAATCAATATTATCAATAGTTATCATACCTTCAAACTTATCATAAAACTTCATCAATAACTTACATAAAGTACTTTTACCGGAGCCGCTATATCCAACTAATGCAATTTTATCTCCTTTTTTAATTTCTAAAGAAACATTATTCAAATTATATTTACTATCTGAACTCAAATCATATTTAAAACTTAGATTTTTCACTTCTATTTTATTTTCAAATTTTACATTTGAATACTTATAATTGTTTTCTTCTTCTTTACATTCTAGTATTGCAAAAATTTTATCACAACTGACAAATACTCTTTGCATTCTTTGATACAAATCAAAGAAATTTATCATAGGATCAACCAAAAGTCCGTTATACATCATAATAGCAGAAAGACCACCTATAGAAAGTTTTCCAATTGTTACTTTGTATCCACCTAAAATCATTATTATAGCAATAATTGTCATGAAAAACGCACTATTTATATTACTAGTTTTTATAGTGTACTTTTTAAGATTCATAATGTTTGTTTTTGTATTATTACTTTGTTTTGTTATAATATCTAATATCCTTTTTTCTTGACAATTTGTTTTGATCTCTTTTATTCCATTAATACATTCAATAAATTTATTCCATAAAACTGAAGTAGCTTGTCTCTCATTTTCTGATAAAATACATAATTTAGTACCTGTTTTTAGAGTTAATAATGAGATTATAAGTCCCATAGGAATCATAATTAAAGTAAGAGTTTTATCAATGGAAAACATATAAATAAATCCTAAGATAAATGTAAGAATATTATTTATAATAAAAGTTATTGGCTGCAGTATACCATCTACGGTTATATTACTGTCCTGTACTAATCTCATAATCAAATCACTAGTATTGTTTTTTTCGTAAAATTTAAACGGAACTTTTTCAAGCCTAGAAAACAACATAACCCTAATTTTATGCCCTATACTAGATTCTAAATCAGCACTTAAATATTCAAATATAGCTCTAAATAAAACATTCAAAATCTGAAGAATAAGATATATTACCCCAAACTTTATGAATAAATCCATCTTGTTATTTCCAACGCTTGTACAGGTATTTATAATTTTTTCTATATATTTGATAGGATATGTAGATAAAAAACTTGTAATAACTAAGCATATTGAAATCAAAATATATTTTTTCCAAAATTCTTTACATAGTTTCAAAATCTTAAAAAAACTTTTCATAGTAAATTTATTATCCATAGTTATCGTTTTCACTTCCTTAAGTGTTAAAAATGTCTAACATATTATACCATTTTTTATATAATATATAAATATACTCTAATTAACCATGCTATTTTTTAATATTTACTTTTTTGTATTTTTGTAATATAATAATATAAGAGTAAATTTAAATTCGAAGGAGTGTGAGTCTATCTTGTGTAAGGTTGTAACTTTTAAAAATGTTTTAGCTTGTTAACGGGACAACTATGCCCTTTTTTAAATAAAGCTAAAATATAACAAGTTACACCTTAATAAAGATAGGCTCTTTTTTGATGCCCTAAAATATTTTAATGGAAATTACAGTATTTTTATGTTAATTTTAGGGAATTTATCGTGTGATTATATTTACTCTATAATCTATATATAATAAAGAAACTTTAGGAAAGAGAAGAGCTATTGTCTTCTCTTTCCTTTTTTGTTTTTAAAGTATGACTGGAGGAATAAATATGAGTTTATTACAAGTAGAAAATTTAGAATTTGGATATGAAGATAAATCAATATTAAAAAATATATCTTTTAGACTTTTAAAAGGAGAACATGCTGGTCTCGTTGGAATAAATGGTGCAGGCAAAAGTACACTTTTCAATATATTATCTGAAAAACTTTTGCCAGATAAAGGGACTGTATACAAACCCTCTTCTATATCTGTAGATTATCTGGATCAACATTCTAAGCTTCTAGAAAACTACACAATAAGGGATGTATTAAAATCAGCATTTGAACATCTTTACAAGTTAGAAAAAAATATCATCTCAATAGGTGATGAACTTACTGATGTAAATAATGAAAAATATGAAAAACTTCTAAAAAAAATGGCTCGACTGCAGGACATGTTAGATGCAAGCGATTTTTATAAAATAGATAGTTTAATAGATAATGCAGCCACTGGTTTAGGTTTAAGCCTATTAGGTTTAGATACTCCTGTTAATTTATTAAGTGGTGGACAGCGTACAAAGGTTAAATTAGCTCGTCTTCTTCTTACTAAACCTGATATTTTACTTTTAGATGAACCTACTAACTTTTTAGATAAAGAACACATTGAATGGTTAAGTAATTATCTTTGTGATTATCCTAATAGTTTTATAGTTATATCACATGATACAAACTTTCTAAATAAAGTTACAAATGTTATATTTCAAATTGAATTTGGTAGATTAAATAGATATACTGGAAACTATAATAAATTTTTAAAACTTAAAGATATGGAAAAAGAAAAATATGTTCAAGAATATAGGAAACAACAAAAAGAGATTCATCGAATGGAAGATTTTATTAAAAAGAATATAGCATCAGCTAGATCTAGTACTAGAGCCAAAAGTAGAAGAAAACAATTAAACAAAATAGAGAGACTTGAAAAACCTAAGATTGTTTCAAAACCTCATTTTTCATTTTTGTTTTGTAGACACTCTGATAAACTTGTTTTTAAAACTAATAACATGAGTATAGGATATAATTACGCTTTAAAATCTAATTTAAATCTTGAATTTACAAGAAATAAAAAAATAGCGCTAATAGGATGTAATGGAATAGGAAAATCTACTCTATTAAAAAGTATATTAGGCATAATTCCTCCACTTAGTGGAAGTATTACTTTAGGGAATCATTTATATCCTGCTTATTTTGAACAAGAGAGTACTTCAACATCTAATACTCCAATGGAAGAATTGTGGAATGAGTTTCCTTCTAAAAATAGAAAGGATTTGAGAACAATTTTAGGCCGTTGTGGTCTAACTGATGAACATGTAAACAAACCTCTTTATTCTTTAAGTGGTGGAGAACAATCAAAAGTTAGATTGTGCAAACTTATGATGAAACCAAGTAATTGGCTTATTTTAGATGAACCTACAAATCATTTAGATGTGGATGCAAAAGAAGCTTTAAAAGAGAGTCTAATAGAATATGAAGGTAGCATTCTATTGGTATGTCACGAGAAAGAATTCTATGAAGATTGGGTAACAGATATATGGAACCTAGAAGAAATGTGCACTACATTTTCTATCTAAAAATATCTCAAGAGCAAATCCATTTTAAGTTTGGATTTGCTCTTTTATAATATTTATGTTTTCAAACATACTTTCTCTTATCTTTTACCAATGATTATTCTACAACATGTAGCCTTTCAACAATGCTGTCTTTTGATAATTTATTATAACAATAAATTGGAACTAAAACAGTTATGAGAATTAATGGAACAATACAAAGCAGTATTGGAGTTAAAGTAAATTTCCACGTAAAGTAGTAAAGAGCATTACCCATAGAACGAACTAATGTAACATTAGTAATGGTTCCTAGTATTATGGATAAAATTAATCCCAAAACAGCATATCCAGCTCCTTCAAAAATTAACATAGAACGTGTTTGTTTTCCTGTCATGCCAACAGCCTGAAGCATTGCGATTTCTCTTTGTCTTGTAAGAATAGATGTCATCATGGAATTTATAAAGTTTAGTATACCTATTAGTGCAAGAATAGCACATAATGCACCTCCTATAACTTTATACATTACCGTAAGATTATTAAACTCTTTTTTTAAAGTTTTTCTAGAGTAAAAGTCTAATGATGATTCTTTATTAGTACAATAACCTTCAAGCCATTTTTCAGTTATATTAAGATGTGCATCATCTACATTAAAAACAGTACGCATTGGCTTAATTGAATGTAAATTAGATAAAATTTCCCTTGAAGGAAGCAAATATTCCAACCCTAAATCAAAATATGTGGTTGAAGAAAAAGCATATGGATACTCTACAATTGCCAATACTTTATATTTTTTTGTATTATCATTGCCGAAATTGACATCAACAGTATCTCCTGGTTTATATAAACTAATCTTTCCATCTTCAATCATTTGACAAGTTGTAACGTAAATACCCTCTCCATTTTCCCATTTCTTATTATCCAATTTTCCATTTATTAGTTTAATAAACTCTGCAGGCCACGTATCCAAACCAAAAGTATTTACTACCGAGTCCTTTTTACATATTATTCGACTATTCATAAAGTCTCTCTTTTTGTTCTCATCCCATGAACTAACTTTTTCTTTAAGACGATTATAAGCATCACTACTAAGAAATTGATGATTAGTAAAAACATAAACATTACCCATTTTTTCAATACCTTTTAATGATTTAACTGTATTAACAAAATTATCAGTTATTCCAGATGTATTGAAGGGCATTGTTTTGTTAATGATAGATGCATCTGCAACTGAAAAATCTGATATACTAGTAGTGGCTACAAATTTATCAAAATCAAAAGAATGAACAAAAGTATAGGTACTATTAAGAATTACCAAACTAAGAGAAAAAGATAGAACAACTACAAAAACTTTCTTGCTGCTTCTTCTAAGATTTTGCAATGCTATAGCTAAAGGTTTTACTCTATGAGAAGGTTTTGTTTTTTTCTTTGATGAAATATCCTTATTTGTTTCTGTATAACGCACTGCTTCAATAGGTGAAACTTTTGATGCTAATCTAGCTGGTCTAAGACAGCTTAAATATACAGTTAATAAACTAAAAAGAATAGCAGATATAAAGATAATAGGATTAACAGTTGTAATAACACGGATATTTTCCTCTAAAATATTAATAATATATGGAACTAAAATACGTCCCACAGGCCATCCTATAATCAAACCAATGGGAATACCTATACAAGATAAAATCAAAGCTTTGAAGCGAACAATTTTTCGTATTTGCTTTGAAGTTGTACCCACTGTTTTCAGTAATCCATAAGAACGAATGTCTTGAGCAACTGAAATATAAAAAATGTTATAAATTAATAAATATCCTGCAGTAAAAATAACAATTAATGCAAGAATAATAATTATTAAATTTTCAGGATCTATTTCCGCAGTATCATATGCCCAATTAACACTTGTAGGAACTTTTAAATTATACTTTACAGCAAGTTTATTGATTTTTCCTTCAATATTCCAAGTTGAGGGAAACATAATAACGCTGTCTATATACCCAGTATAGTGATTTGTATTTTTACTTGAAGGAATCTTCACAAGTGGTGCAACTTTATAGGTATATAGTCGTGAAAGCCATATTGTTTGTCTATAAGATACTGGATCTCCCTTCCATATACCACACAATGTAAAAGTATCAGTAAAAGTTCTATTATCCGTTTTGACACTTAATTTAATTTGTTGGCCTAATTTATGAGGAATACCCATGGCATCAAGAACAAGAGTACTTAAAGCTACTTCTTTTAGTGACTTAGGCATCCTTCCCTTTGTAGGAAAATTAAAACCCCATTTTGCATATTTATCTTCAGCCCATCTTACTTCTGAAGGCAATTTATGGAATATATCTCCTTGTGCATTTCCAATAATTATAGAATATGATATATCATCAATCATATTATCCTTTGAAATCTTTTTATATTCATCCATTGTCAATTGCTTAAAACCACCATGAGCACATGTACCTATTTTACGCATATTACTATCTTGTATAGATGCTTTTAAATTACCTGTAATAGTAAACATACTTGTAAACAAAAGTGTTGCCAAAGCAATTGCTATAATAGCAATATAGTTTTTCTTGGATTTAAGGGAGCTCAAAGTTAGCTTTTTAATAACAGTTTCATTACTATTTCTAAACATACTTATGCCCCCTTTACACCATAATTTTGCCATCTTCAATGCGGACAATTCTGTCAGCAAGCTGAGCAATTTCATTATTATGAGTAATCATTACTATGGTCTGATGAAATTTTTTGCTCGTCATTTTAAGAAGACTCATTACATCAGCACTCGTTTTACTATCTAAATTTCCCGTTGGCTCATCCGCAAGTACAATAGCAGGCTTAGTAAGTAGTGCCCTTGCAATAGCTACACGCTGCTGTTGACCTCCTGAAAGATTATTAGGCATATTTTTGAGTTTATCTTCTAAAGCTAACATTTTTACAATTTCATTCATGAAATCCTTATCCACGATTTCACCATCCAATTCCACTGGAAGAACAATATTTTCATAAACATTAAGCATTGGCACTAAGTTATAGTTCTGAAAAACAAATCCTATATTACGACGTCTAAAAATAACAAGCTTCTCATCATTCATTTTGGAAAGCTCTTTACCTTTAACTATAACACTGCCAGATGTAGGATTATCTAATCCTCCCACCATGTTCAACAATGTAGATTTACCACTGCCGGATGTGCCTACTACTGCCACAAATTCTCCCTTTTCTACGGTAAAGTTTACTCCATCCAGTGCCTTTGTAATGTTAGATTCTTTACCATAATACTTTTTTAAATTAATTGTCTGTAAAATATTCATTTAAAGGTCTCCTTTCTATTCATCAAACCCAGTATATAATTGAAAGGTTGCAGAAACATCACAACAAATAATAAATCTTCTTAAAAACCACTCTTATTTGTTACGATTTTAGGACATTTCACAAAAACATGAGATAAAACATAGAAACTGACACCTTATCTATTGGGAAGAAAAACAGAAAATATAGAACCTTTTCCTTGTTGGGACATTACTTTAATATAACCATCCTGCATAGCGATAATTTCACGAGCAAGATACAAACCAATGCCAATGCCTGGCAAATCATGTACTTCCTTCTCACGGTAAAAACGTTTAAAAATCTCAGCTTGATGATTTTCTGGAATACCTTTTCCATTATCTTTTATATCAATCTTGGTATACATTTCCCACCTTACAGCAGCTACATGAATTTTTCCACCTATAGGCGTGTATTTTACTGCATTATCGAGAATATTAAAAAGTGCTTCAGTTGTCCATTTTCTATCATGTGAAACAACTAAATCCACAGCACAATCAACTACAATATTTATATGTTTTTTCTCCGCCTTAAATAAAATACTGCCCATTGCTGCTGCAAGTGTTTCATAAATAGAACATTTCTTTTTTTCTAAAGTTATTACTCCCGTTTCCAATCGTGAAGTTTTAATCATTGCTTGCATTAAAAAATCTAGCTTATCAAGTTGACCATTCATTGATTGCAAAAATTCTATTTGTGTATCCTCCGGAACTTTACGTTCTAATAAAGTGGAATTAATCATTTTTAAATTTGCAATAGGAGTTTTTACTTGATGTGAAATATCTGAAACCAATTCCTGTAAAGAAGCTTTTTCATCCTTAACACAGCGATTGTTTTCTTGCATAACTTCAAACAGTTTTGATATTTTATGATTAATTCGTGATAACAGAGTTTCTTCTTCGCAGCTAATTTCAAGTTTATCCTCACCATTCATCATATTATCCAAAATGTAAGAAATATCAGAAATGAACAGTATTACCTTTTTCCTCAGCAAAAACACAAATACACCAAACCATATGTATATACATAAAGCAAAAATACTTCCGCCTAAAATAAGTGTGCTGTTACCAGTAATCAGATATGCAAAAATAAGAAGAACACTGCATGTTACAAAAATACCAATACTAACCAACATATAAATATTTTTAATGTATAATTCTTTTGAAATCATTTTTTATCACTTCCTACCCACATATACCCCATACCATATACGGTTTTAATGTATTGATGTTTACCTACTTCAATTTTATTTCGTATACGGCTCACAACCGTAGTAAGAGTATGATTATCTACAAAGTTTCTTTCTATATCCCATAACTTTTCTAAAAGAATTTGTCTTGTCAAAACTATTTTTGGATTTTTTACAAACACTTTTAAAGTACGGTATTCCAATGGTGTAAATTCAATTTCTTTTCCATTTAGTGTAGATTTTATCTGTGAAAAGTCAATCCTCAGCTGTCCATCATCATAGCAATCATTATCAACTTGCTTTTCTATTCGATTAAACAAAGCTTTAACTTTTTTTTCAAACACACTTATAGGAAATGGTTTTGTTACATAATCATCTGCACCTAACTCAAATCCCTTTATCATATCACTTTCCATATCATTAGCCGTCAAAAAAATTACTGCAGCATTTTCATTTATCAATTTAATTTCCTTGCACAAATCAAATCCATTGCCATCTGGTAAATTTACATCTAAAATTATAAGTTTGTATTCTTTTTTATCAATATATTTTTTAGTGTCAGCTACAGTTAAAACAGAATCCACTTCATACCCTTCAGCCCTTAAATTATAAGACAACGTTTTATTTAATAAAACGTCGTCCTCAACAACTAATATTTTCATCATTTTCTCGCTCCCTTGAGACTTTTCCTTTATCATAAAACATAAATGTTACAGAAACCTCTCTAATACACTTACCCCATAATTGCCTCTCGAATAGTATCCGTTGATTGCTCAACAAAGTTATCCATTTCTTTTTCTGTTAAATATATAAAATTTTCTTTAGTTTCTTCATTTTCACCTAAATAAAAATCAGTAATATACTTAACTTGTCTTTCAAAAGCCTTATGTGGAAAATAATCTAAATAATCAGGAACTTCATTTATATTTTTAAAACATGTGTGAAATATACAGTTTGGATTTTTAGATAAATATATGTAATCAAGACCATACCAATCTTTCTTTATTGTCCAAATAAAGTTTTTATCTTTATCTAATCCATTTTTGTATAATAAAGTTTGCTTTTTTTTATTGAATAGTTTTGACCATTCAATATCTGTTAGTAAATGTACATAATATCCCATATAAAAAGAATAGGTCTCTATATCATTTTTTATATCAGCATTATTTAAATACTTGTCCCAAAACTCAACAGCTTTAATTTTATGATCTTCCCCCTGCCAGTGAGTAACTTTTTTAGGTGGATCAAAATTACTCCAATCTTCATTTGGAACTCCTGAATCAGGTCCTATATTTCCAACTACAAAAGCCTTTTCATCAAACTTAAATCCTAAATTTAAAATATTCTCAGCAATCCTTAAATGTGTAATCCATGTAGCCATTATATCTCCCCCTCGCTAGGCAATGTTTTTTTACTGCTAAAGTTACGTAAATAACATTAGTGCTATTATAAAAACAGAAGTTTTTATTTGCAATACTTTCCTCTAATACAAAGTATTAATAACATAAGACCTACGGAACTAAACCCATAAATACATACATTAGCTTTTGTTCCTCCAAAGTCAAAATTAAAAGGACTCCATTTATCATTACAAACTTTGAAAACAAAAACAAGTAATAAACCTTGTATTAGACCCAAAATTATATCTAAAAGTTTATTATTTTTACTCATATAAATTTCTCCCCCAAATACACAAATTGATAATAGTATGATACTATTGAATTAAATGTAAATCAAGTAAAATAATAGCTTGAGAGCAAGTGTAATAGTAACCAAGGTTCTCCTTTTGAACATTTAGGAATTATATTAAAAGAACAAAACATCCCCTGCCTTTATAATGTTAAGTACGCTTGTACTTTGTTAAAGGATGGAGATGAAGTAGAACTTGACGGTATAAAAGGAAAGATTATGAAAATATCTTAGATTTATTTAAAAGATATTTTTATCAGAAAGTCGTTATAAGAGATTGATAGAAGTGTTTTTTATAAATATTTTCTTTTTGATATCGTATTGTTTTCCTTATTGTGGATTGTTACTGGTATAATGGCTCTAACTTTAGTTTTTCTGATATTCATATTTTGGCTTGGATACCAATAATATTATTCACACTATTGGCATTTGTATATGGTATGAGGACTATAACTGCACATAAAAAATATAAAGATAAAATGAAAGAACAAGAATAAAATCTAATTTACTCAATTGGAAATCCTCACATATCAATACCTTATAATTCAACTTTAAGAGGTAAAAAAGAGCCTCTGCGGGAAATGATATCTTACTTAGAAACCTTTCACTTCAGTAACAAATTCTAAGTTTTACTCATATTGAAAAAAGATTTTTTAATTAATATTCCGTAGGAATCAGTAATTACCTAAGTTTCGTACAAACGAAACTTTAGTAATTTCCATATTATAGTTTCCAAAAAATAAATAGTGGATAATACCAAGCCTTAGAGTATAATTTTCTTACCACAAAAAATTATGAAAGGCAGGTATTATCCATATGAATAATTTTACCTTTACTCAAGACAATTGTAAAGAAGAAACTACTTCCACTTGGTTAATTTCAGTAATGCAATTTGGTTTGAAAATTAATTTTTTTAAGCCACTTGAGAGCTTTAAGCTCAAAATGAAGAAAGTAAAATATTCTGTATATCAAAAGCTTATTACCACTATGATGTCTATAGTTATTGGTTGCGAAACAACTAAGGATATCAATGAAAAGCTTGGAGTAGAAAAACTTACTGCAAATATATTTGATATGGATAGAGTTCCAGATCAATCACAGATTAATTTGTTGCTTACACGTTTTGATTCAGACAGTATAAACCAGCTACAAGATATTCATCATACTTTATTTATAGAGCATAGTAATTCTATTAGCTCACAACATAAAGTAGTCGTAGACTGCGACCAAACAGGATTAATTGCTAATGGTAAAACCTTTGAATTAGCAGAAAAAGGTTACTTTTCTAAAAAGAAAAATCAAAGTGGATATCAATTAGCTGCCGCATTTACAGGTAAGCATTCTGAAACAGTAGCAATGTCTTTAGATTCAGGAAATAGCCACTGTACTGATCATTATGATGACTTATTAAAGTCTATTTTATCTAAATATAGAGAGCAACTTCTTAATGGTAATCTAATATTAAGAACTGACAGTGGCTTTGGTTCATCAGACAATATTGAAAAATTATTGTCAACTCCTAAACTAAAGTTTGTTACAAAAGCATACTCTACTGTTAAAGCTAAAAATCTTGCAAAAAATATACCTTATTCAGAATATATTAAAGCCGATAAAGCTGCTTGGGTATATGAATTTTCAGTAGAGAATGGACTTAGGTATATTATAGTTCAAACATTATCTAAAAAGGGAAATTTAAAATATTCTTTGCTTATAACAAATATAAGTTCTAAAGAAATGAATGCAGTAGAACTATTTCACTTTTATAATGAACGTCAAACTATAGAAGCATTTTTTAAAATGGCTAAAAATGTATACCATATAAAAAACCTAAGAACTAAAAAATTTTTCGGAATCTATGGTTTCTTATGGTTAGTATTTATAACACATAACCTCATAAGTTGTTTTAAGTCTACAGTTCTATATGAAACAGAACTGTATGATGTAGGGGTAGGTGCTTTAGTTAAGAAAGTTGGAAATATAAAAGGTTTTGTCAAAAGAACTAGTAAAGGAATTATAGTTAATATTCCACCATTAACAAAACTATCTAAGATAATTGCTGACGCACTTTCCAGACCACAATATACTCAACTTTCTTTTGATATTTGAGGTTAAAAATGAAATTTTAACTAATGAAATATAATCCAAAATTTCAAATTAATATTTACCTGTTTTTAGTGTTGCCATTTTTAAAATTGGAATATAAAACCAAGAGGCTACGCCTAAAAACTGGGAAATAGCGGAATATTATAACTAATAATACCAGACAAATATATACAAATATAAGTTTTATATTTGTACGAAACTTAGGTAATTAAAAAATACCTTTGTTCAAATTCGTAAAACTAAGAATTTGTAAACTTTGTTCAAATGTTTCTTACCCAATATATCATTTTCCTTCGCTAAGCAGTATTTTTTAACTTCGAAAGTTGAATGAATAACATTAGTACTATTATAAAAACAGAAGTCTTTATTTGCAATACTTTTCTCTTATGCAAAGTATTAATTAGAACCTAGGGAACTAAGCCCATAAATACATTAGTTTTCGTTCCTTCAAATTAAAGTTGACCCTCACTTTTAAAAATTATTTCTAATTTTGATTATACCTTCCTTAAGATCACTGCAATTATTATATATTGTGTCTATGTTAAGAGAAGTTAAAAAGCCTTCGTCACCTTTCTTATAATGTTTTTTCTTATTCCCTTTTTTAAACAATTTAGATAAATCTAAAGCTTTTAGTCTTTCTGGATTAGCATAGTTTCTTTTCAAACTATCAGTAAAAGATATTCCTATATATTTACATATTCCCTCTAAATCATGAAAAAACCAACTTTCAATCATAATAATAGCTTCAATTTTATCAATTACTTTTATCTGCTCACATTTAAAATACTCTTTTAATTTTTTTAAAATAGCTTTATTATTAAATTGTGAAATGTCATTTCTAGATCCTTCTTTATCAATAAAAACATATATATATAAATCATAAATTTCATTACTTTTATTACTCATAAAGTGGTATAATTCATTAACTATCTGTCTATTTATATTAGTTCCTGTCTTTAAATTCTTAGTCTTTTTAGGTATTCCTTGAAGATATTTTTGAAATATATTTTTATAAAATACATCCTCAGTATATCCTTCTAAAAATATTAAAGCTAACTTTTTACGTTTTTGACTAGATTTCTTTTTTTTACCCATCCTCTAATCCTCTACTAAATAAAAAATATCACTAAAATCTGAAAATGGACCCGATAACTTTTTCATTAAATCTTTTCTATCTTTCACATTTTCAATTCTGGCTTTACCATAATTTTTATTAGTTATTAAACTCACATTATCAAAATTAACCATATTTAATAAAACTGGCGAATGAGTAGTTATAATAACTTGGATATCTGAAAAATCATTTTGAATTAACCTTATTATTTTTTTCAATAATTTTGGATGTATAGAGTTTTCAAGCTCCTCAATAGATAATACAGGATATTTATTAGAAACTAAATAAGTTAAAATATTTAACACTATTAAGGTTCCATCTGACATAGTACTAATGCCTACTCCATTTTCAAACATCTCATTTTTATCTATAGTATTTTTTTTATTCTGTAAATCCTCATCATAAAAATTAACAAATAAATTCTTATATATCCCCTTTAAATTATAAATTTCAATTTTAATTCCTAATGTATCTTGTAACACTTCTTCAAAATATTGTCTTTGATCAGAGTTAAATATTTTTTCAATTTCATTTATTAAATCAATTGAAGCTATCCTTCCGTTTTTAATTATAGGTTTTTGTTTTACTATAGCTTCCCTTATTTGATTAGGTGAACAATATATTACGGGAGTTTTTGCAATTATAAATATATCCTCTATACCTTTTTGTACAGGTATATCCATATTTTCTTTAACATCTTTAATTTTATAAATGATAGATAAAAGAGCTTCTGCAGCATCTATACTTGCTATTTTACTAGATTTAAGTTTTACATCTGTATTCCTTCTGTCAAACACTGTATTTATAGGTCCTGTCTTATTTACACTTTTATATTGCAGATATTCTCTTTCAATTAAACCTTTATTACCTGATAATAAGTTACCCACTTTTACTTCTATAAAGTATATGTATTTATACCTTTCTTTATCAACTTCATCTAAAAATTCAATTTCTACAGAAATGTTTTTGTTTTTTACATTAGTACAGTTTGTTTGAATATTCCCTCTTGGTGACACACCCAATCTAAATAATTGATCTTTTACATCGTCACTACCTGTAAGTATAGTATCTAAAAAAGAAAAGACTTCTAAAAAATTAGATTTTCCACTATTATTAGCTCCTATTAATACATTAAATTGGCTTAAATTATAAGTACAATCTATTAAATTTTTATATCCATTTATTTTTATAGATGATATTTTCATAATACACCTCTTATATATTATATATTAATACTGTTTTTATTTATTCTTAACATATTTTAATACTAATATACCATATATATAGTCTTAATTACAATTATATATGATTTGATTTTTAAAAAATAATTATTTAATTTTGTCAATTATATAAAAACTTACACATAAGCAATGTATCTTGATATTGGTGTCTAATTTTTATATTTCTGTTTCTTCTGCCTTCTACAATAAAACCAAATTTTTTATAAAGATTAATTGCAGGTATATTTTTTTCAAAAACTTCTAACTCTATTTTTTCAACTTCATTTTCTTTTGACCATTCTATTACTTTTTCCATCAACAAACTTCCTATTTTCAAATTACTATACTCTTGTAAAATTGTTATTCCAAAGTCTGCAACATGTTTATTTTTAATACAATTGCCCTTTTGCAAAGTAGAAGCCCCTACTATTTTACCATCTATTTCTGCAACTAATACTAATGATGTTTTTTCTATGAATTCTTCTTCTTGTTCAACTGATAATTGAAATTCTTCCGCTGCTTTAGGAAAAAACTCAACTTCACTCATTACTTTTTTCACTAACTGTAATATTTGTTTTGCATCTTCAATTTTTGCTTCCCTAATTGTCAAATCATCATTATTTTTTATCTTCATAATACCCTCCCATCACTTTCACTTAATTTTTAACCTTTGTACAAAATACAACTTCTTATATAAATTATAAGCTGTTTTATTGTCAATATGAACATCTAAAATAATATATTATTTATATACATATCGTTTATACATTTAGATAATAGTATAAAACCAATCCTCTTATGTCCATATTGTGGTGAAACATGTAATGAACTCATATGTTCTTAATTCTTTTACTTCAAATCAGGAATGTATGGCAATTTTTTTATTAATTGTATTTTCATAAATTTAACTTCTTTATTTCACTAATAAAAATTTAATGTTTCACTATTTATACCTAGTTATCATATAGTTATCACACTATAACCCTATTATCTTGTTTTTCATAAACTAATATATCATTTCTTATCTTAAAAAAATATTTTTTAAAACTATAACCTCTTTACTTCTAAAATTTAAGAAATTTCATGTAAAACATAATTATCTTTATAATATGTAAATTAAACAATGATTTCAATTTATTTAATTTATTGACAATATAATACTTAAATGTACAATATATTATGTATAATATATTGTAAGGAGGTAAAAATTATGAAAAAAAATACTAAAATTAGTATTTGTATTTTATTTATTCTGATCTTATGTGTTATGATTACTAACTCAAAGAAATTTACTAACATAAAAACTTATACTAATTCCAAAATTTGTACCAAAAATAAACCTATGAAGATAGGGAATAACAATAAAGTTAAAAATTTAAAAATACACTATATAGATATAGGCAATGCAGATTCTATACTTATTGAACAAAGTGGTCATAATATGTTAATTGATACTGGAACTAATGATGATAGTACATTAATAGTAAATTATCTTAAACATCAAGGTGTTAAAAAACTGGACTATGTTATAGGTACTTATCCACATAAAAATCACATAGGTGGAATTGGTACAATTATAAAAACTTTTAATGTAAATCAAGTATTTATTCCAAAAGTTACAAGTACTAATGAACTATTTAAAAACGTAGTAACTACACTAAAAAATAAAGGACTTAAGGCAACTTATCCAGTAGTTGGTAATAATTACAATTTAGGTAATGCTAAATGGACGATTTTAGCTCCTAATAAAGCAGAATATAAATCTCTAAATAATTATTCCATTGTAACTAAACTTAAATTTGGTAATAATTCTTTTATATTCACTGGAGATGCTAAAGATATAAGTGAAAGACAAATTCTACAAAAACAATTAGATATTCATGCTGATGTATTAAAAATTGGTAATCATGGAAATGCTTCATCAACAACTGATGCTTTTTTAAAAAAAGTAAATCCTATATATGCTGTTATAAGTGTTGGTAAGGAAAATAGTTATGGTTATCCAACTTATGAAGTTATGGAAAGATTACGAAAGCAAAATATTAGTGTATTTAGAACTGATGAACAAAAAAACATTATAGTTACAAGTGATGGGAAGAACCTCACATGGAACGTAAGTTCATGGGATAATACCAAGATGAATGGCTATGGATCTCGCAGTTTAAAAAATGGTGATAAATACATAGGTTATTGGAAAAATGGATTATTTAATGGTAAAGGTACCTTAAAATATAAAAATGGTGATGAATATATTGGATCTTTTATATCTGGTCAAAAACAAGGACAAGGTAAATATAAGTGGACCAATGGAGAATATTATAAAGGACATTGGTTGAAAGATAAAATAGAGGGAACAGGCACATATATTTTTAAAAATGGTGATAACTATGAGGGACATTGGTCAAATAATAAAATGAATGGAACTGGAAAATATAAATTCAAAAATGGAAAAACTCTAGAAGGTAACTGGTTAAATAACAACTATATTAAATAGAAAAGGTGATAATATGGGAAAAAATATAAAACAATTACTTCCTAAAATAAATAAATCTGTTTCAGATTATCTATATGAAGAAGAAGGAAATATAGAAAGAAATAAAATTTTATATATAGGATCTTTAATCTTAATAGCATCTATTTTTATGAGTGATGAAGCATTTGCGGGACATAGATCTCATAGCTCCCATAGTTCTCATAGTTCTCATTCATCTAGTTCTCATTATTCAGGACATGAATCACATGCTTCACACGCTTCACACGCTTCAAGTACTGACTTTGATATATCAAATACTCCCTCTACTCATACATCACATGCTTCAAGTAGTGGATTTGATATATCAAACACCCCTTCTACCCATACATCAAATTCAGTACCTGTTGAACCACAGTTAACGCCACAAAAGCCTCAAATTCCACAGGATACCCCAATAAATGATTAATGGAGGAAATAATAGTGAAAAATGCAAATTTCAATATACATAATAATAAAATTATTTTACAATTTAATGAAAATATTTATTCATTAAAAGCAATAATGAAAGCATCTTATATTTATATTGATAATTTTTATATTTATTTTGATTACGAATCAAAAAATATAATAAAAGCAATATTTAAATCAAAAAAAAATATTACAAGAGAAAATTTAGAAAAATACGTTGGAGAATTTATGAATGAATTATTATATCAAAATATTAGAATACAAATATCAAAAGATACTTGTGACTTAAGAAAAATTATTTTATCACGAGCTTTATATGGTACTACACTTAATATCAATAAATTAAAAGATAAAGAATATAAATCTAACACCAACTCTACTAATATGAATTTAGAAGAATCTTCAAGTTATTTAAAAGATAAAGAAAATATAGCAAGTAGCTGGTTCGAAAAAAATTAATAGAAAGGATAAGAATAAAATGGATAATTTACAATTAAATACGTACATATATCCTTTAAAATTCATAAATAAAGCTATAGAAGATTACTCACAGTTTATAGATAAAAACTCTAGTTTAATTACAGAAAAAAATACAAGCATAGTTTTTAATTGTAATACTGAAGAAATAAATTTACTTAAAAATGAATTTTGTAACTATTTGATATATTTAATTGGACGTGATTACTAATATGAATATTTTTAACATCATACTAATGATTATAATAGGGATATACACTTCTTTTACAGATTGTATGAACAATAAAATATATAATAAGTCACTTATTATTTTTACTTTATTTGGAGTTATCATTCAAAGTATATCATTAATTCAACTACTCAATAATCATTCATTGAGTAGTTATGAAGTTTTAAAATATGTTATGAATTTAATCATTGCTATAATATTACCATTTATAGCTTATATAAATGATTTATGGGCTGGCGGAGATTCAAAATTATTTACTTTGTTTGTAATACTTTTTCCAATTAAATATGTGGTTAATAAAAAATATTTCTTTACAACACAATTTAATGTTTTCATAACTATATTTAGTATAGCATTTATTTTTATAATATTTGAAACTATATTTTTTATTGTAAAAGATATATTAAATGGTGAATTAAAAAATAAATTTAAGAGCTGTTATCCATTTTTAATTAAAATTGAAAAAAAAAATATTAAGAAATTTATATGTAAATATATGTTTACCTATTTTCTAATTAGTAATTTAAATAAATTATATATATTGATTATAAATAATTTTTATCATAATAATATATTTTTATTTATGTTAATAAATGTTGTTATAGTATTTAAATTATTTAACTTAATAAAAAATGTTAAAATAATATATTTAATAACTATCAGTATGTTTATTATTAATTATATACTTCAAACAATATTATTTAAAATTTATAAATGTATATATTTTAATATTGATATTAAATTGTTGATTTTATTAATTATTATAATGTTTTTTAGATATATAGGTAAATTATATAACTATAAAAAAATAGTAATCAAAGATTTAAGAGAAGGAATGATATTATCATTTTCGACTATATTAATATTCCAAAAATCTAGAGTAAAAGATTTACCTCACACAACAACAGAAACTGTAAAAAGTAGAATCGGACAATCTGAAGTAAATGCTATAAAACGATGGTCTAAGAGTAAATATGGTAAAAATAATATTATTATTGTTAGACATATTCCCTTTGCTCCATTTATTTTCTTAGGATTTTTTATACAAATGATATTGAATTTATTACTTTAGGAGGAACAATTATGATCAAAGGTGATAAAGTAAGACCCTTAATTATTAAGGGAGATATTTATTTTTCCAAAAATATATTAGGAAAAATAATTAAAAATAAAAGTTCTGAAATAAAGGATAATTGTATTCAAGTTTTAACTTTAAATAATTTGGATAAATTTCAAAAAGGATATAGTTGCTACATATTTGAAAGTAATAAAATATGTAATCATATAAAACAATATCTTGAACAAAATCTAATAACTTACTTAATAAATGTTAAATCTGCTGATACATTATGTGAAAATGATGTAATAGAGATACACGGAAACTCAGGAATTATAAATATATTGTATAGAGATGATTCCTATGATAATGTATTAGTTTTGACTAATCAATGTAATTCCAATTGTATATTTTGTCCAGAAAGCATCAATTATAGAAAAAGAAAGAATTTTAATAATGTAGAAAGAATAAAAAAAATAATAGACTTAATTCCTAGTGATACTCATTCATTATGTATAACTGGAGGAGAACCTACATTATACAAAGAGAAATTATTTGAAATTTTAAGGTCATGTAAAGAAAAATTTCAAAATACAAATTTTATTATGTTATCTAATGGTAGAATGTTTTATTATAAAGATTATGCTATTAACTATGTTAAATCTAGACCTAATGGAACTGTTATAGCAATAGCATTGCATGGTAATAATTCTACAGTTCATGATATGAGTACAAGAGTAAATAATAGCTTTAAACAAACTATAACTGGATTAAAAAACTTATATGACTTAGGAGAAAAAATTGAAATTAGAATAGTTGTAAATAAGTTAAACTACAAAATATTACCTTCTATGGCTAAAATGATTTCTAAAAATTTTCCTAATATTTTTAGAGTAAATATTATGGGACTTGAAATGTTAGGAAATGCAGCATTAAATAAAGAAAAAGTATGGATAAATTTTAATGAAAGTAGTAAATTTGTTAATAAAGCAGTATGTATATTATTACTAAATGGAATTACTACAAATTTATACAACTTTCCTTTATGTTATATAAATAAAGAACTTTGGCAAATCTCAGCTAAAAGTATAAGTGATTATAAAGTTAGATATACAGAAAAATGTTTAGACTGTAAAGTTAAAAATCTATGTGGAGGATTTTTTGAATCTACATATAAATTGGGTAAAGTAAATGTTAAACCAGTTAAATGAGGAGATTATTTGTATGGAAAATAAATATAATTTAAATTATTTTAACTTTAGAAAATTTGGACAAGAGTATTTATTAACAAATGATTTAGGTAAATTTATTTTTTTAAAAGAAAAAGATTTTAAAAAGCTACTACACAACAAATTAGAAAAAAATAGCAATATATATAATGAATTACTAAGTAATTACTTTATTTATGATACAAATAAAGAAATATTTATTCGTAATACATCATCAAAAATTCGAAAGTCTAAATCTTATTTATTTGAACGTACTCAATTACATATATTTATATTAACAGTAAATTGCAATATGAATTGTATATATTGTCAAGCATCTGCTAAAAATATACAATCCAAAAAACTTAAAATGAATTTTGATATTGCAGAAAAGGCTGTTGATATAGCACTACAATCTACTTCAAAACATTTAAGTTTTGAATTTCAAGGTGGAGAACCATTATTAAATTTTGATACTCTTAAACATATTGTAGAGTATACAAAACAAAAAAATATTAATCAAGAAAAACAAATTAGTTTTAATTTAGTGTCTAATTTAACATTACTGACAGAAGATATTATGGAATTTTTGATTAATAACAATGTTAATATTTGTACTTCTATTGATGGTAATAGTACTGTTCATAATTATAATAGACCTATGAATAATAAACCAACATTATATATAACGCAAAATAACATGGAGCTTATAAATAAAGAGTATTTAAATAGAAATATTAATAGAAAAGTCGGAGCTATTGAAACAACTACAAAAAAAAGTTTATCTTATCCAAAACAAATTATTGACCAATATATAAAATTAGGAATAAATAATATATTCATAAGACCACTAACTCCTATAGGATTTAGTATTAAAAATTGGGATGTTATAGGATATACTCCTGAAGAATTTTGTGAATTCTATAAAAAGTGTTTAGATTATATATTAGAATTGTCCTTAAAAGGAATAACTATAGTAGAAACCCAAGCATCAATATTTCTTAAAAAGATTTTAGAAAATAAATCAATAAATTATATGGAATTGCGTTCACCTTGTGGAGGTGGCATTGGACAACTAGCCTACAACTATGATGGAAATATTTATTCTTGTGATGAAGCAAGAATGTTAGCTGAAAGTGGAGATAAAAGTTTTAAACTAGGAAATGTTCATAGAAGTATGTACGAACAACTCATAAATAATCCGGTTACAAAATCAATATGTATATCCTCTTGTTTAGAGACTTTACCAAGTTGTTCTGAATGTATATATCATCCTTATTGTGGAACTTGTCCTGTATATAATTATATAGAACAAAAATCCATATTTGGTAAAATGCCTATAAGTTATAGATGTAAAATTAATAAGGGAATTCTTAATATATTATTTGCTAAGATAAAAGAAAAAGACGAAAAAATCATGCAAATTTTTAAAAGATGGGCTAATTAAATATTATTTACTATTTATATCTAGCCATTACATCCTAATCATAATATAATTCATTTGTAATAGAAGAGTTTTTTACCCCTTCTATTACAAAATTAAATTTTTAATATTGTTATAAGTTTCATTTATAAAAAAAAGATAACATATTATTCATAACTTCTTTATCCTTTCAAATCAAGTAAACATCATTTTATTATTTGAATGTACATATCCTCTCAACAATACCATCAAGCATTTCTTTATATTTTTCTTTTTTACCCTTTTCTCCTTTAACAACTTTTTCAGGAGCTTTAGTTATAAAACCCTTATTTGAGAGTTTTTTATCAATTCTTAATATTTCACCTTCAAGCTTATTCTTTTCTTTATTTAATCTACTAAGTTCCTTCTCCTTATCCACTAAATCAAATAATGGCATAAATAGCTCTCCGCCCTTAACTATTAGTGATACAGAATTTTCTGGAACTTTAGATTTATCAGTAATAAATTCAATATCTGAAGCTGAACCTAATTTCTTAATATATCTACATCCTGAAGTAAATGCTTCCTTAGCATCACCTAATACATAACTAATTATTTTAGCTTTTTTTGATGGTGGAACATTCATTTTAGCCCTTAAATTTCTTAATGCCTTAATTGCCTCAATAATATATTCCATATCCTTTTCTGCTTTATCTTCCTTTAATTCTTTTTTATACTCTGGCCATGATGATGTTGTAATTGTTTCGTTTCCTGTTAAAGTAGTATATATTTCTTCTGTTATAAATGGCATTGATGGATGTAATAATTTCAATACTGTAGTTAATACAATGTACAACACATTATAAACAATTCCCTTTTCTTTCTCATTACCTTCAAATAATACAGGCTTAACTAATTCTATATACCAATCACAAAATTCATTCCACATAAAGTCATAAATCTTTTGAAGTGCAATTCCTAATTCATATTTTTCCATGTTTTCTGTAACTTCTTTAACTAGAGTATTCATTCTAGAAAGAATCCACTTATCTGCTAAACTATATTCTTTACAGTTAGCGTATTTATTTCTAATTTCATTATCAAGATTCATCTTAACAAACCTTGAAGCATTCCATATCTTATTTGCAAAATTTCTTGCTGCCTCAACTTTTTCTGGAATATACCTTATATCATTACCTGGAGAATTACCTGTTATGAGCATAAATCTCAAAGCATCTGCACCATACTCTTCAATAACTTCAAGTGGATCTACTCCATTTCCTAAAGATTTACTCATCTTCCTTCCTTGAGAATCCCTTACAATACCATGTATTAAAACTGTATCAAATGGCTTTTCATTCATATTATGAATTCCTGAAAATATCATTCTAGCTACCCATGGAAATATAATATCATAACCTGTAATTAGCACATTTGTTGGATAGAAATACTCTAAATCTTCAGTGTTATTTGGCCAACCTAAAGTTGAAAAAGGCCATAATGCTGATGAAAACCACGTATCTAAAACATCCTTTTCTTGTTCTAAATTATGACTTCCACACTTTTCACATTTTGTAGGTTCATCTATTGATACATTTATGTGCCCACAATCATTACAATACCATACTGGTATTCTATGTCCCCACCATAATTGCCTTGATATACACCAATCTTGAATATTTTCCATCCAATTAAAATATGTTTTATCAAATCTTTGAGGAATGAACTTAATATCTCCATTTCTAACCGCTTCAATGGCCGGCTTTGCTAATGATTTCATTTTAACATACCATTGCTTTGAAATTATTGGCTCTACAACCGTTCCACATCTGTCATGTGTTCCTACATTATGAATATGAGGTTCCACTTTAACTAGTAGCCCTAATTCATCTAAATCTTTAACTATTTGTTTTCTAGCTTCATATCTATCTAACCCTTTATATTTACCTCCTAATTCATTTATTTTACCCTCATAATCTAGAACTCTAATCTGTGGTAAATTGTGTCTCTTTCCTATTTCAAAATCATTTGGATCATGAGCAGGTGTAATTTTAACAGCACCTGTTCCAAATTCAATATCAACGTAATCATCACCAATAATACATATCTCTCTATCAACTAGTGGTAGTCTTAATTTTTTACCAATTAAATCATTAAATCTTTCATCATTTGGATTAACAGCAACTGCTGTATCTCCAAGTAATGTTTCTGGTCTTGTAGTAGCTATTTCTACATACCCTGAACCATCTACAAAGGGATATTTTATATACCATAAATGTCCTTCTAATTCTTCATGATCAATTTCTGCATCTGATAGAGATGTATTACATTTTGGACACCTATTAGTTATTCTATTTCCTTGATATATTAATCCTTCATTATATAATTTAACAAATACTGTTCTAACAGCTTTATTTAGCTTTTCATCCATAGTAAATGCTTCTCTTGTAAAATCAGCTGAGATACCTACCTTTTTAAGTTGCTTCCTAATTGTTTTTCTATATTCATTAGACCATTGCCACACCTTTTCTAAAAATGCTTCTCTTCCCATTTCTTTTTTAACTAACCCTTGCTTTAATAATTCATTTTCAACTTTTACTTCAGTTGCAATAGAAGCATGATCCTCTCCTGGCAACCATAAAGCACAATATCCCTGCATTCTCTTAAATCTTATTATCATATCTTGCAGCGTATTATCTAAAGCATGCCCTAAATGAAGTTTTCCAGTTATATTTGGTGGCGGCATAACTATTGTAAATGGTTTTTTACTCTTATCAATAACTGGAGTAAAGTATTTTTTCTCTTCCCATGTTTTATAAATTCTGTCTTCAAAATCTTTTGGATTATATGTAGTTGCTAACTCTTTTTTTCCTTTCATTTTTAAACCTCCCTTAAAATTATTTGAATATTCAACTCATTTTAAATGAACAAAGGCACATATTACATAAAAAAATCTTCGTCCCTAAAAGGACGAAGACTCGCGGTACCACCTTTGTTTCTATCAATGAGATAGACTCTTAATTTAATAACGACTATAAAAAGCCGTCTTTACTTACTACAATTTCAGTAAAGAAACTCAAAAGCTACTTCAGAATATTCCGTATAGAAGGCTTTCAGCCAAGACCTTCCTCTCTTAATACTTCCTAATTCTTACTCCTCTTTTTCATCGTTTCTGAATATTAAATTTATTTTATATTATTCCATATAATCAAATTTGTCAATATTTTATTATTTTTCTATAAAATTATATTATTGAAAGTATTTATATACATACTTTGATTTATATTAACATTATTGTAAATGTGTGCTATATTAAATAAATATGTATAGGTATCAAAAAATAAATAAAGGTATTCTTAAAACATATGAAATGGAATCCTAATATTTCTATTTGTTAATGTTTTCAATCTCGTCACCTGTCTTCCAATCACCTATATCAACATAAATTACATAAATCACAAGCCCTTCTTTCCACTTACAATCTAAAAAATATATTCCTGTATTATAATCTGCTATATTTATGACATTATTTTTTATCACTTTTCCATCAGTTTCACTTGAACCAGATAAAGTAATGGATTTAGGCTGATAATCAAAGTGTAATTTTAACTGTCCATTAGGTGATACTTTTATTTCTGGTAAAAGTTTACATAGTACTTTTGAATAAGTATCAAGTGTATATTCTTTTAGTTTACCTCTAGACTTCCATTTATAAGGACCTTGTCCTACTTCTACATTTTTCCCATTATAAGTTACAGTTAACTTTGGAATGTCTTTCCTTCCTCTTACATAAATAATACTACTTAAAGTTATAACCAAAATTATTAATATAAATGCACACAATATCTTTCTATTTTTTAACATATGTACTCCTCCTAAGCTGATTTATTAACATTTCATATAATTGAGTTTTCCTATGGTGATAGCTCCAATGGTACTACCCCAATTTATAAAACTAACTCTAATGTTAAAATTCTGTTTTTTCATAACATTACCTCCTGTGGCCTTAATATATATTTTATAATGTGTTATGATATAATATACATATTAGTATTATTTTAACAAGTATTCAGCATTATTTCACATAATTTTAATGTACTAAATATATATTGTATAATTATTTTATCAAAGTATTTAATTACATAATATGTATTTTTTTGAAAAAATTATATACTAAAAATTTTTGGGAGGTTTAAATATGAATTTTAGCAATGAAGAATATGTAAAAAACTTAGAATATGTAGAGGCTTTGTTTACATTAGGTGGATTAAGTGAATGTGGAAAATCATCTGCTGGTAAGTATCTTGATACATTGGGAATAAAAAGACAAAAAATAATTAAAATTGAAAGAGAAATGATGGAAGATATTGGTTTTGATTTATCAAATGGAATAAAAAATGAGTATTTTGTTGAATTATATAAATATAACCAAGAACAAGTTTTTAGAGAATTTTTATTTAGGTTAATTGAAAAAATGAAAAAGGAAAAAATCACAAAAGTATCAATAGAAAGTTTGTATAGAGCACCTTTAGGTGAATTTCTAAAGAGAGAATTAGGCGATAGGGTTGCAAACATTTATATCGAAGCACCTATTGAAATTCGTGCATATAGACAAATGCTGAAAGTAAATAAAGAAGCAGAAGCTGAAGGCAAATGTAAAATAACTTTAGAGGAGATGCTTGAAAAAGTTAAAGAAAATGATCTTTTTAAAGAAAAACATCACGCTAAAGATGTTATTAATATTGCAGATTATATTGTTGATAATTCAGATAAAGTATCATATGACGAATTTTTAAAACAAATAACTTATATAGCTGAAAAAACAATAAATACTAGAAAAATAAAAAGTTGAGAAAATTAATAAATAAATATTTAATTTTATACATTTTTATACAATTTAAAAATAGAAGCTAACATGCAATACACGGTACTCCAAATAAGAATATGTGAAAATATATCTTTCTTAATAGGTTGATATCCATATATCCCAAGATAAGAACATATTAAATCCACTAAAAATGTGGTTAGAAGTACAATAAGAAATTGCTTTATTAACCATTTTGTTGATATTTTTTTCATTTTTATAACCCCTTTATTTACTTTATAATTTTACATTATTATCATTTTAAATATACGTACTCTCAAATAATAGATGATATAAATACTATAAGCTAGATAATGCTAAAATTGATTTTAATTATATTGAGAAACTTTTAGGCAATAAAATAGGCGAAAAATAATAATTTTTCCGTCATCTCTACTAAGTAAATAAATTGCAGCAACCTTTATTTATTAATTTTATACTTTTTTATATCTTTTATAAGAATTACTGTAAAAAATATCACAAAGAATAGTAGTATTATAATCATAAAAATATCATTATCTTTAAATCCATATATATACATCAAATATGAAATAACAGATAATATTATCCAAAATAAGTCTTTAAAAATAGTTGATAAATCAACATGGCTTGTATCTTTTTTTATAGATCTAGTATATTTTAGTCTCGAATTTCCTCCTGTATTAGATCCTATTTGAAAAATGCAAAAGTAAATTATAAGAAAAACTATAAAATCAACAACAAATTTTTTCATTTATAATCCCCTTCTTTTTATTGAAGTTATAAATCTTATTGTATATCCATTTTGAACCATTTATCCTTAAATTCCTCTTCAAGTTCTTTGCTTTATAACGTTTTGTCTATGTCTATAAAGCATGTAGCTGCTATTTCAGAACATATATGTATCCTTTCTATTATACATTATATATCTTATATACCTTTTAATAACAAATAGTATATAATTAAGTATATAAATATATACTTAATCATAGAAAGGAAATTTAGTATGAAAAATATATTAAATTATATCTCTTTTATAATAATCATTGGCTTTACAACTTATCAGCTTCTAATATACATAAGTTTTAGTAAAAATATTTTTACTAAACTTACAAATTTTGATTTAAAAATGATATCGTTAATAAATAGAAAAAATCTAAAATATAAAGAAAATCTAAATACATTTAACCAACATTCAAAAAAACATCATCTATATGTATTAATATATAGTATATTTTTTACAATATCTTCAAACTATAGCTTTAGATCATCCGCTTTAGTTACATTATTAATTGCACTAGAATATTATAGATTTAGCCATTGTATAAAAAACTTAAATATTTAAAATAATCTACGAAAAAATACAAGAAATAATACGTTATGAGAATTATTTCTATATAAACAGTATATAATTTAACTTTTTTTCCCATACTTGCTATCCAATATACCGTCAAAAATGATAGTAACAATCAGTATTATTTCTATTACACTAGATTTTACAAAAATCCCTTGGTCATTTAACGTATATAAAATTTCAGATATACACCATAGCCCCCATAAAACTCCATATATTATATACGTGACTCCTTTACGGATACGGGAAGACATGTTTTTTATAATATCATCATTATATTTTTTATATTTTCTTTTTACTAATTTACTTGATTTTCCAGAAAAAAAGAAATAACTCATTGCAAATGAATAGATGCTCATTACACATAGAAAAATATCTAACAAAATTGAAATAATATTTACAATTAACATTGCAAATCTCCTTTCATATTAAAAATCTATATTATAATATTTATCTTATGTATACTAAGGCTGAACACTTCCTTGAAAGGTAAGTTAATGCTGCTGCATCCATATATAAGTTCTACTAAGATTTATTTAATAACCTTTCTTTCAAATTAGTTCCATACATAAACTATTCAATAATTGAAACTTATTTTATTTGTAAATCTATAATATATTTTTTACTCTATATCTGTTATACACAGTATATTATAAAACCTGATTATATTTTACCTTTTCAAGTATATGAAGTATAATTTTACTATATAAACCAAACCTCTATGGAAGTTACAAACTCACCTGAAGGTTAGTTTTACTTGATATTTTTTACTTATAGAAACGAGGGATAAAAATGAAAAAGGCAATTGTTATGTTAATTACTCTACTTTTTACTATGAGTTTATTTACAGCATGTTCTCATCCTAAAAAAGAAAATGATTACCCTAAAAAAAATCAATCCTCTATAGATGTAAGTCCATCAAACAAATCAGAAAGTAATTTTTCTAAAAAAACCGATAAGGATTTATCAACTACATCTATTGATTCACCTATCAATCCATGGGATTATCAAAAACTTTTAGGTAAAGGTATGGATGTTGATTGGTCTAAAACTAGTCAAGGTCAAAAATACTATAACGAACAAGCTGTAAAAGACTTCAAAGAAGCTGGTATTTCTCACGTTCGTATCCGTATTACCCAAAAAGCAACTGAAGAACTGCTGGATGGGTTAGATAAACAGGTTACTGATTGTCTTAAAAATGGTATAATACCAATTATTGCTTATCAAGCAGATGATTTTAAAAATGACCCAAGTGAAAAAAATATTGAAAAGGTTGTAAACTGGTGGACTACAATCTCAGAAAGATACAAAAACTACTCCCATTTATTATCCTTTGATTTATTGATTGAGGCTACAGATGCATTGAATAAAAAGCCAGAAAAACTCAATGACCTTTATGAAAGAATTGTACCTGAAATAAGAAAAATGAACCCTACTAGAATAATCATTATTTCTCCTAGACTACGTTCTGATGCAGACTATTTAAAAGAGCTTAAACTTCCAACAAAAAACAATGGTTATCTTATGGCAGAGTGGCATTTTTACGCGTCTGGTCCCAGCAAAACTAATAAAAGAAAACTATGGACAACTGGAACAAAAAAGAAAAACAGTTAATTACTGATAAGATTGATGCTGCATTGGCATGGCAAAAACACACAGGCTTTCCTACATGGGTAGGTGCTTGGATGCCTAGCAATTACAATGATAGTAATGATTATCCTATTAATGAACAAGTGAAATTTGCAAAATATATGTCCAAACAACTAAATAAGGCTGGAATACCCTTTGCAGTAAATTCAGATACTAAATTTTATAACCGTGAAACCAATAAATGGATTGAAGAAATCCAACCTGTTTTTAAAAGTATTTTTACCAATTAATATTTATTGAGAATTTGCGTATAATCCTCATTACCTAATTCTATATTACTCAACTTTCGTAGGTGAAAAATAACCTCTCCGGGAAATGATATCTTGCTCAGAAACCTTTTCCTTCGCTAAGCAGTATTTTTTTACTGGGAAAGTTGAGTATATTATTATGAAATTATAAAACAATCATACTAAAAGCAAATTTAACTAACTTTCAGGTTAACATTATACTAACCTAAAGGTTAATTAAATTTGCCTATTGATAAACCATTCCTATCTCTCACTTATATAAAATATCATTTTTAAATAACTACTTATCCAAAAACATCTTATTTAAAAATTAATATAATATATTTTATATTAGAAAATATATTAATTAATATACTCAACTTTCGCAGATAAAAAATAAGGCGAAAGCCTGTAAAATAAACGCATAAAGCAAAGAAACATTCCTTTTGGTATAATAGAATTGCTAAAAACATAACACCAAAGAAAGGAATGTTTCTTATGAACACTATTATACCAAATGATAACAAAGATAAACAACTGAATTTTACTATAAATAGATTTTTTAAAGATAACAAAATTGGATCTATTCTTAGAAAATGTAATTTTTCAAAGCAAAAAGGTTTTTCTTGTATTACAGTATTTAAATATATATTTACTCTTATTTTCACAGGTAAAAATCTTTTTCGTACTTTTGAGAGTAAAAAGAATATCAACTTTTCAAAAGATGTCATCTATAGGTTCCTTAATTCTCCTAATTTTAATTGGAGAAAATTTTTACTCATACTTTCTTCATCAATTATCAGAAATGTAATCATTCCGCTTACATCTAAAGATAGAGTAAATGTCTTAATAGTAGATGATTCTTTGTATAGTAGAAATAGAAGTAAATCTGTTGAACTCCTTGCAAATGTTCATGATCACGTTACAAGAAAATTTGTCAAAGGCTTTCGCCTTCTTACACTTGGTTGGTCAGACGGTAATACTTTTTTGCCTCTTGGATTTACTCTTCTTTCTTCTGAAAAAGAGAAAAATAGAATTTGCCCTCAAAATGAATCTATTGATAAAAGAACTAATGGTGCTAAACTCCGTAAGGAGGCTATTTTAAAATCACCTTCAGCTATGATGTGTTTACTTAAACAAGCTGCTAAATATAAAATTCCTGCATCATATGTTCTTTTTGATAGCTGGTTTACGTATCCCAAAATTCTTATACAAATTTTACAACTTAAACTTAATACTATTGCTATGGTTAAAGCAATGCCAAGGGTTTACTACAATTACAATGGTAAGCTTTTAAATCTTAAAGGACTTTATGCTAGTTTAAAAAAGAAACGCGGTAGAGCTAAAATTCTTTCTTCTGTAATTGTAGGTATTGGTTCTGATGAAAATGGCAATGAAGTAAAAGCAAAAATTGTATTTGTAAGGGATAGAAATCGAAAAAGAAACTGGCTTGCTTTGATTTCTACTGATATATCTTTAGACGATAATGAAATCATAAGAATTTACGGTAAACGCTGGGATATAGAAGTTTTTTTCAAAATGAATAAATCTTTTTTAAAGCTTGTTAAAGAGTTTCAAGGACGTTCTTATGATTCCATGGTTTCTCATACGTCTATAGTTTTTACTAGATATATCATGCTTGCTTTAGAAAATCGTAAAAATAATGATGTACGAACTATTGGTGGATTTTTTTATCAATGTTGTGATGAACTTCAAGATATCCAATTTTGTGAAGTAATGCGTATCATTATTGATATTTTAAAAAATGTTTTATCTGAAAAACTTCTTCTTTCTAAGGAGCTTATCGACTCAATAATAGACAATTTTATTACTGCTTTGCCTTGTTATATCAAGGAGAAGTTGGTCTTTTTCTCCTGCGAAAGTTGAGTTAATATATTAATAAATATATTACACATTAAAGACATATGCTAAATATTCAAAGATATATAGCCTACTCTATATTACTTCCACATAAATATCCTTTTTCCCAATAACTATAATTAGTACATTTTTCATATGCTTCATATCAAAGCTTTTATTTAATTTTTCACTTATACTATAACGCTGAATCTGGTTTATACCTTCTTTTTTAACTTGCTCAAACTTATTTCTTTCACTTTCCTTTATATATTTCAATTCAATTAACCATTCGTATTTTATAGAATCTTCAAATGCCTTATTTTTAGTTAAAAGTATATCTATAAATCCATTTTCCACTTCATATTCACTATTAGGAATATATATGTTATTCATAAACAATGACATAAGAAATATTTTTATATGTTTCTCATCAAAACGATTCAAATCTCTATTTGAAATATTAGACATAAAAGTTTTGAAATATTGTACAAACAAATCCATTTCACCTTTTAAAGCCATTTGCATAATTCCTGATTTTATTATTTTATTATCAATTTTCAAATCACTTTTTGAAATTAGCTTATCTCTAAAATACTCCCAATATATTGTTTCAATAGCAATGTTAGGAATAGTCAATATTACATCTCCTAATAAAGATTCTTTAATTGTCAACATACCCAAGTAATATAATAAAGATATAAAATTCTCTTTCTTATCATACATATATTCCAAATTAAACTTTTCAACTAGATTTATTGATATTTCTTCTTTATTTAATAATTTTTCAATAGTTTCATCATCTTCAAAATTAAAAGCTAATTCCTCTAACTTTTTATAATCAGTTTTAATGTTAAGATCCAACATATTTTTAGGATATTTTTCATTGTTTATTACTGCATTTAAAAAATATAGTACCATATTAGGATTAAATATTCTTGTCTCACTATCTTCACTAAATAGATATCCATTGTAATATGATTTCATATCATTAAATAAAGTTTCTTTATGGAATTTATTTAATACATCTAATGAATTTATTAATTTTCTCACTTCATAAGAAGTAAATCCCATCATTTCATTATACTTTTTCTCTAAAGTAAAATTTATAGTAATATTAAATCCACTAGTTAAATCATCAAGCATTATAGGACTTACACCTGTTATAAATACTCTCTCAATGCTCTTTGAAGTTCCCGTTTTTATAGTTTTATAAAAAGTCTTGACATATCCTTCTCCAGATAAAAGTTCATAGTATAATTCTTTATTTCCACCACTTATAAGATTATTAGCAAAATTATCATATTCATCAATAAGCACAAAGATTTTTTTATTTACCTGTTCGGTTTTATATAAAATGAAATTCATTACCATTTCCGCTCCTGTTGAAGCTGTTGGTAGTTTTTCATCATCAAAATAAGATGAATATTTTTTTAAAAATAACTTACCAGCATTTATAACGCAATCATCAAAACTTTTAATAAATCTCTCTTTACCTTCTTTAGTTATTAATTTAGAAAAATCAAATCTGAGTATTAAATAAGAATTCTTTTTAGGAGTTGGATTTTTACTAATATATAAATCTTTGAATATTTCATCAAAACTGTTTCTTTTATTAACATCATAATAATTTTCAAGCATAGATAGAAATAAACTCTTTCCAAACCTTCTTGGTCGTATAAAAAACTGATATGGCGCATCATTTTCCAATGTTTCTATATATTTTGTTTTATCTATGTATAAATAATTTTCTTTTCTTAATTGTTCAAAATTAGATATTCCATAGGGAATTTTATTTTTATTCATTCACTCATCCCCTTTCATAAATATAATCTTACCTATATTATAAACCAAATTACAGTTTAATTAATACAGTATTTAATTTTCGTACATGAAAATAAGCATTATCAATTAAATGTTTTCTTAATTTTTCCTTTTTAAGGATTTATAGTATAATTTTAATATATACAAACAAAAATTTCTGACTTCAATAGGAGGTAGAAAATCTACTTTCCTAAAAATAGTTTTATCTTATAATTTTCAATTTGAAAAAACATTGGAGATGTTAGCATGATTCGAATTAGTAAATTGTTAAATAATGAAGAAAAATCAAATGTTGCAAATTGTATATTGAGACAATTACCAGAATGGTTTGGTATTGAAGAATCCATAATTGAATATGTAAACAGAGTAAAAAGCACTGATTTTTATGCAGTATATTACTTGGACAATCCTGTTGGATTTATAAGTATAAAATCAAATAATGAATATACTTCGGAAGTATATGTTATAGGAATATTAAAGAAATATCATAATCATGGTATTGGGAAAAAATTATTAAAAATAGTAGAAGAATCTTTAATTAAGGATAATGTTAAATTTCTTATGGTAAAGACTTTAGGCGACTCACACCCTGATATAAATTACAAATATACTAGAAAATTTTATAAAAAAACTGGTTTTTACCCTTTGGAAGAAATAAAAGAAATTTGAGGAGAAAAAACACCATGTTTAATTATGGTTAAAAAATTATAGTATTTATCAACCATAAAATAATTTCTAGCGTAACTTTTCAAAAATACGCTAGAAATTATTTTTTTCATTTAATTTTCACAGTAAAAAAATACTGTCTAGCGGAGGAAAATGATATATTGCGTAAGAAACCTTTGAACAAAGTTTACAAGTTCTTAGCAAGATATCATTTCCCGCAGCGGCTATTTTTCACCTGCGAAAATTGAATTTTTTAACTAATAAACACTTGTTATGTGAAATTATATATACTACCATCTTTAATTGTTATTCTATTATCTGCATATTGTGCTACATTTGGGTCATGAGTTACCATTACTAGTGTCTTTCCATGTTTACTGCTAAGATTTCTTAACAAATTTAAGATTTCTTCAGAAGTTTTGGAATCCAAATTACCTGTTGGTTCATCTGCTAGTATAACTTTAGGATCGTTTATAAGAGCTCTTGCTAAAGCAACTCTTTGCTGTTCTCCACCTGATAATTGTGATGGTTTATGTCTTTTTCTATGATTTAAACCTACCATATCTATAAGTTTATCAATTTTCTTCTTATATTTTTTTATAGGTTCTTTATTAAGAAGTACTGGCATAGCTATATTTTCTTCTATACTCAATGTTGGTATAAGATTGTAAAATTGAAAAATAAAACCTATATCCATTCTTCTAATTTTACTTAAATCTTTATCTGATAAATCATTTATGGATTTACCGTTAAGTATTACATTGCCACTAGTTGGTTTTATAAGTCCCCCTAAAATATATAAAAATGTACTTTTTCCAGACCCTGATGGCCCCATTATAGTAGTAAACTTACCTTCTTTAAATTCTGCATTTATATTTTTTAATATATCTACTTTAATATTATTTTCATCAAAAGTTTTTGATATATTTTCTGCTCTTAATATACTCATTTCAATTATCCTTCCATTATTCATACTTTAGAGCTTGTATAATATCTTTTTTACAGCTTATATATGATGGATACATAGAAGCTAATATTATACTTATCATCAAAATCATAGTAGTTAACATTATAAAATATTTAGAATAACTTATTATAACTCTAACTCCTAGAGTAAGAGCTGTAACATGACTAAATGCATATATAAATACTATGCCACAAACAATACCTATAGATATACTTATAATTCCTAAAATTATGCTTTCAATCATCATTATAACTCTTACATCGTTTATCTCAGCGCCAATAGATCGAAGAACAGCATTTTCCTTCTCTCTTTCCATTATTGATAATATCATTGTGTTAACAAGACCTGATACTCCAATGAAAAGTATAATCAAAACTACACAATATACTATTTCACTTGCTTTAACAACAGTAGCCCTAAATTGCTCTCTAACTTGATTTATGGTATATATATTATAATTTTCATTCCCTAAAATACTTTTTATCTTGTTTTTTAATATATTATAATTTTTCTTGCTCTTACTCTTAATAAGTATCTTATTTGCAACTGTATTATCAAACATTTTTCTATTTACATAAACAACATTTCCATTTCTATCAAAGGTACGTACTGTTCCTATTATAGGAACTTTCTTGGTTTTACCGTCAATATTAATAGTATAATAATCCCCCAATTTAAGTCTTTTTCGAATAGCATTTCTTTCTGAAATTATTACACAATTAATATTTTTACGTAACTTATCCAATACTTCATCATGATTCCCTCTAGCAAAATCTAACTTCTCTAATTTTTCATAATTACTAGGATCTATTCCATATAAAGTTCCCTTAATATGTGAATTTTTTCTACTAAAAGATTTTATATATATTTTACTTAAGCTAGAAACTTCATCTAGAGACTCTATTTTATTTATCTTAGATGAACTTATTGATTTACCTTCTATAAGAAAATCATATTTTAAGTTATCATTAACAAATTTTACTGCTGATGCTCTAAAAGATGAAAACATACCATCAAAACCTATAGCTAATATTAATCCCATAGATATTAGCATTACAATACTTGCTGTTCTTTTTTTATCTCTCAATAAATTTCTACAGGCTAGCATAGTTTCAACACCTAAAACTACTCCTAAAATTTTTGAGGCAATAAAAAGGCATAATTCAATAATTTTAGGGATTAAAAACAATATACCTGTAAACAATATAACAAAACTTATATCTGAAAGATTGATAAAAATATGCCCTTTACTCTTTAAGACAATTTTCTCATTAATTCCATAAAAATCATACTTTAAGATAATACTCATTACTATTAAACTAATTCCTATAATTGGTGATATAAAACCTTTTACTGAAAAAGTTTTATTATCATATACCTCTTGTCTATTCATTAAAAATAATGTATCCATTGGATAGGATTTATTTACTTTCCTAAACAGCATTTTAACTGTTAATACAGACATACTTATGCCAACAGTAATTGCTAAAATTATAATAGGAATAGAAATAGCATATCTAGGTATATTTTCTCTTTCCCCTATAGGCAGCATAACTAGAATTTTACCTAGTATTAATCCTAACAAAGTACCTATTATACTTCCTATAATACCTGTGATAAAAGCCTCACAGGTCCAATATCTACTACAATCTTTTTTACTCATTCCTATAGTTTTTAATACAGAAATATTTTTCATTCTCTTATAAATAATAACTGTAAATGTATTATATATAATTACTCCTCCAACAAAAGTCATCAATAGCATTATGCAATTAAATAGAGAAATTAATGTTTCCATGTCTTCTTTTTTTATATTGTAATTTGAAATATATGTATGTTCAAATGTACCTAATGCTATTATTATAGCTACACTTAGTGCAACACCTGTTGAAGTTAAAATAGTTCTAATTTTAGTTTCTTTAAGAAATTTCACTGCTAATTTAAACATTTTATTAACCCCTATGTTTTTTTATGAATACATATCAATTTATTTACATATTTCAAACTTATTAACTAAAATATAAAACTTTTCTATTAAAAAGTAAACACTTTTTTTGCATTTGGAGAATATTTTAATTAAAAATAATAAATTAAATCCTATCTTATTTTTGTATTTTATACACCAAATGTTTCATTTTCATACCCTTAAACTCTTTTACATATTCACCTACCAAATGCATTCCAATATTTTTTGCAACATTAATAGAAGCAACATTTTCAGGTCTTATATCCGTAACAACTTCTTTTACATTCAAATTATTAAAAGCATAACGTATACAAGCTTCAGCCCCTTCAGTTGCATACCCTTTTCCCCAATACTCTTTTTTTAATATATATCCTACTGCAGTATAATTTTTCCCATTTATTTTTTCTTTTAATAATCCAATTTGTCCTATTGTCTCTTTAGTATTTTTATCAATTGCTAAACAATATCCATGCTTATTTTCAGCATAGCTTTTTTTCATTCTTTTAATCCAATCATATATTTCTTCATCATTATATACCTTTTCCCACGCATACATCACTTCTATATCTTTTAACATTTTGCACAACTCATAAAAATCTGTTTCTTCTAAGCTTTTTAAAATCATTCTCTTTGATTCTAATAGAATTTCACTCATTTCCTCGTTCTCCCTTCTTGATTCATCCCTCTATGTTTTTTTATAATTAAATAATATTTTTCATTCTATGCTAACTATTCTAACATCCCTACATAAACTAATCTTAATTTAAACCTAAATTCCAGTTTACAATAACTCACTCAAGTTTGGAAGGACAAAAATACTGTCTAGCGAAGGGACATGATATCTTGCGTAAGAAACATTTGAACAAAATTTACAAGTTCTTAGCTTTACGAATTTGAAAAAAGCCATTTTTTAATTACTGATTCCTACGGAATATTAATTAAAAAATCTTTTTTCAATATGAGTAAAGCTTAGAACTTGTTACTAAAGTGAAAAGTTTCAGAGCAAGATATCATTTCCCTTCGCCACTGTTTTTCACCTGCGAAAGTTGAGTAACTCACATTATTATCTGAAATCAATAATCTTATATTTTTTATACCATAGAAATAGCCAAAATTTTTTACATGAAAATAACTAAATTTTACCTTTTTAAGTATATCAAGTATAATTTTAGTACACACAAAAATTAATTTAACTTTTGATTTTAAGATAAAATAAAAATTTCAAAATCATTTTGACTTTGAAAAAACATTGGAGATGTTAGCATGATTAAAATTAATAAATTGTTAAATAATAAAATATATTTGATTTTATATTAATAAATATATTAGTTAATATATTAAAATATATATTACAAAATATACTATAAGTTATAATATAAATTGTATTAATTAATTTGAAAAGGAGGGGAGATATTATGAATACCATACTTAAAAATGAAATTATGGAAGTTCTTTGTGATTTTCAAAAAGGATATACTGAGAGAAACCTACACAATTTAGATAATTACACTAAAAGATTATTTACAAATGATGCAGATGTAAGAGTTATAGGAACAAGTCCTGGAGAAATCTGTTTAGGCTTTGAGAAGATTAAACAGTTAATAGAAGCTGACTGGAAATATTGGGGAGATGTAAGTTGTGATTTAAATAATCCAATCATAGTGAATTTAGATGAAAATATTGCTTTCATTGCTTTAAAAGGAAGTGTTAAATTAACTTTTAAATATGATGAGAAAAAAATCAACTCATTAAAAGAGGTAATTAATAAAAATATTTATGAAGAACTTGATTTTGATACTACTACATATAAAGAGCTAAAGCAAAAAGTTTTTCTACTCAATTGGACAATAGCTCAATGGTGTATTGGATATCCAGAAAAGAAGGATCATCATATTCCTCTAATCATCACAGGTGTTTTGAAAAAACAGACAGATAAGTGGAAATTTAAACAGATGAGTTTTTCAGTATCATCTCTTAATGTTCCAGATTATTTATTTTTCAGAAATTCAAATGATTCAGAAGCAAAAAAACAATTAAAAAATTTCAAGCAAAACTGTTATGGAGAAACTGAAGAAATTCAAATTTTATTGAATTCTTTACAAAATTATTGGAATGAAAATGAATTTATCGGAACTAATTTATTTAATAAAATATTTGATAATGAAAACCCATTAATAATTTCTCCAGAAGGAAATTTAATCACTCATAAAGATAAATTTATAGATGAGCTAAATTGCATGAAAGATATATGGAATGAATTTAATTTAGACATAGAATCTTCTGCTATTAATACTGAAAATAATACAGGTTGGGCATTAACATTAGGTACTGTTAAAACTAAAATATCTAGTAAAATTTTACTTCAATCTTTACTAAATAAAAGCAAAACTATTCTAGATAATAAATGTAATATAAAACAACAATATATAACTATTCTACGTCATATATCATCAGTATTTATGATAGAAAATCAAGGAGAAGATTTTGAAATTCCTATTAGAGTTGAAACAGTGTTTTCTAAAAAAAATTCTTGGAAAATAAAATATATTCAAATATCATACGGATATGAATTGATTTATGAACATAGAACTAAAAAATTAAATTTGTGGGGAAAAGAATAGCAGTTGGGCTTTGTATATTGATAATAAAGCAAAAAAATCTAATGGGCAACTTATCCACCCATTAGATTTTTTACAAATATGTGATTTTTCCTTAAATTTTAATCAAGATTTAGTTAGCACCACCATTTCTCATTCCTCTACCGTTCCCATTACCTCTACCAGCTCTTTGTCCATTGCCCTTTGAACCATTCATTCCACCTTGTCCTGGAACTGCATTGGCAGAATTTTCTTTCACTGAAGCTTTAAATTGATCTCCTTCTTCCTGTGTTATAGTTCCTTTAGCAACAGCGTCATCTATTGCTTTATTTTTTGCATCTATATTCGCAGTCTTAAATTCATCATGATTGATACCTTTTTCTTGTAAAAGATCATATAATGTTTTTCCATCCAATCTTGCATTTGCAATTTCATCAGCAGAAATATTATATTTATCCTTAGCTACTGATTCTACTATATCTCTACCTCTAAGATTAATACTTCTTCTTAATCCTATACCATTTCCATTAAAATTAGCATTTTGAGTTTGTGCAGTTGGTGCAGCAGTTTGATTATTAGATGCTGCTGCATATGCAGTACCTCCTACTCCTATAGCAGCTGTAAGTGTTAATGCAGTTAAAATATTTCTCATTTTCATAGTAATTTTCCTCCTTTTATTTTTTCTTTTGTTTTGTTTCTTTCTATGCTTTTATAATACAAGCAAATTTCAATATAACTATGACAATATTGTGATAATATTGTGAAAAATAAATTGGAGGTTTTTTATTACTCTTCTGGTTTATACCCTTTCAAAATCACGGAATTAACCTTTTCCTTATCCTCTGCCTTTATTCTCATTATTACATTTCTTACATCATCATCAAATATTTTATATTTCTTTTTAATATTTAAAGTCAACTCATAATACTCTATTATCTTGCCAAATCTATTTTTATTCTTTTTTTCACTCCATTCAAATTTTTTTATATTATCTAAGGTATATCCAATTCCATGCACATATATTATGTTTTCATATACCCTATTCTTTCTGTTATTTTTCACACATAGTATAAATATTAAAAATATTAATATGGCAACTAATGCTAATGATATTCCACCGTAAATATATGCATGTATATGATATATACCTCGTACATTACTGCGCTCTAAAGAATTGTATATATTCACAAGTTTATTGTAATTAAACATATCTTTAAATCCTGATATATATTTAGGATAAAGAATTTCATAGCTTTTATGAAAAGTTTTATAGAAATTTGAACAAGCAAGTGAAAATGGAACAATGAATAATATCAAACTATCCATAAATAAAATATTTGTTTTATATAACCCTTTAGCTATGATTTTTTTATCTTTTTTCATAGGAATAAAAATATCTTTAATCAGAAGTAATAATATTATAGCAATCAAAAAAATTGAAAGTTTTGATATCACAATTCTCCCTCCCCTCTGTAATTTAATCAAAAATTTAGTTTACTACTAATTATAATATTTAAGTTTTCTTATAATGCTAATGAATGTTTTATAACATTATTTTACCATTTAGTATCGTTTTTACAAATACTTCATTATATGTAAACTTAATGTTATAATATTTTATGTAAATATATTGAATAAAAGTATAAAAATGATATAATGTAATTGTAAAAGGTAAATAATGTAATTTCAATAAAAAGGAGGCGAATTTTATGAAATTATATGGAAAGAAAAAAGAAACAAAAACAGCTATTCCAACATACGTTTATTACTTAGGTAAATGCTACATGTAAATAAATTTAACTTATAGTAAAAATTCTATGATGAAATTTCAAAATCAAAAATATAATTTTAATAAAAAGGAGGAGACCTTTATGAAATTATATGGAAAGAAAAAAGATACAAAAAAAGCTATCCCTGCACATATTTATTTTTCAGGTAAATGCTATTAAATCCATTTTATTACTTAGATAAATACCACTAAATCAAATACACCAAAGTATCATAAGTACTTTGGTGTATTCATTTTAATAAATACAAGAGAGGTTTTATATATGGAGAATTTATATAATAGTACTTTTGTTTTTTCAAATAATATTAGATTTATTGAAAATAAAGATAAAGTAATAATAATAAATGGTTGTTCAGGTATATGGGGGTTCCTTGATAAACCTACATTAAATAAAATAAATTACTGTATAGATAATAAAATATCACCCTTAGATTATATAAAATCACTTAAAAATCAAGAAGAAATGCAGCAAATAGGAGAACTTTTTCAAGTTTTAATAGAAGAGAAAATGATAAAAAAACCAAGTGATAAAGAATTTAATGTAAATATTAAGGATGTGGAATTTAAATTAACCAACAGGTGTAATTTAAGATGTTTACACTGCGGAGCTTCTTCTGATATAAATGAAATAGATTCATTAAGTACAGAAAATATAAAAACTATTTTAGATAAAATCTTTAAATTAAATATAGACTCTTTACTTTTAACTGGTGGAGAACCACTATTTAGAAAAGACATAAAATCATTACTTTGTTATATTCAAGAAAAGTTCCAAGGTAAAGTGAATATGACAACAAATGGTACATTAATAGACAAAGAAATGGCTGTATTACTTAGAAAATGTTTAAATACTATTTCTATTAGCGTAGACGGTTATGATAGAACTTCCACTGATTTTGTGAGAGGAAAAGGTGTCTACGATAAAATAATAAGAGCAGTAAATTACCTAAAAGAAGTAGGATTTAAAAAAGAGGAAATAGGACTTACTATGACCTGTACATACCAAAACATTGATCATAAAGAAGATTTCAATAAATTATGTGATAATTTAAATGTAACAGGCGTTTTAAGACAGTTTACAGCAATAGGACGAGGTCTTGAAAATTATAAAAAACTTGCAATCAATGATTATACACCAACTAATGAAAAATTAAATGAAGAACTTGAACAAATTAGAGAAAGTTTAGAATGTAAAATAATATGTACTGCTGGAACTAAAAAATTGATGATTAATGAATTAGGAGATTTATACCCCTGTCTAACATTAGATAATGAAGAATATAAATTTGGAAATGTATTAAAAAATGATTTAAATAGTATCTTTAATTCTGAAAAATATGAAAATTTTATCAAAAACAAAATAATGAAAAGTATAGTTGATACTTTACCTAAATGCAAAGATTGTAATGTGAGATATTTTTGTATGGACTCATGTTTAGGCATAAGCAATTCATATTATAAAAATAAGAATATTAATAAAGAAAGGTGCAAACAGATTCGTCCATATTTAAATAAAGTTGTGTGGAATGAATAACTCATGATATAGGGGGTTTGTATATGGAAGATTTATATAATAGTAATTTTGTATTTTCTAAAAATGTTAGATTTATTGAAAATGGGGATAAAATCATAATAATAAATGGTAAATCAGGTATATGGGGTTTCATTGATAAATCTACATTAGACAAGCTAAATTACTGTATAGATAATAAAATATCACCTTTAGCTTTCATAAAAGCACTTAAAAATCAAGAAGAAATGCAGAAAATAGGTGAACTTTTTCAAGTTTTAATAGAAGAAAAAATGATAAAAAAACCAAATGATGAGAAATTCAAAGTAAACATTAAGCTTGTAGAATTTAAAATGACTAATAGATGCAATTTAAAATGTTTACACTGTGGAGTATCTGCTGATGCAAATGCTGTAGATTCATTAGATACAAAAGATATAAAAACAATTTTAGATAAAATCTTTAAATTAAATATAGAAACTTTATTTCTAACGGGTGGAGAACCTCTTCTTAGAAAAGATATAAAGTTAATCCTTTCTTATATAAAAGAAAATTTTAAAGGTAAAGTAGAACTTATAACAAATGCTACCTTAATAAATAGCGAAATAGCTGATTTGCTTAGAAAATGTGTACATTCTATTTCTATAAGTGCAGATGGTTATGATAAAAATTCCATTGATTTTATAAGAGGACAAGGTGTCTACGATAAAATAATAAAAGCAGTAAACTACCTAAAAAATGCAGGATTTAAAAAAGATGAGTTATCACTTACAATGACTTGTACATATCAAAATATTGATCACCAAGAAGAATTTACTATGTTATGTGACAAGTTAAATGTACAATCAAAGCTAAGAGAATTTACACCTATAGGTAGAGGTCTTAAAAACAATAATAAAATAGGAGTTAATAATTATTTATTAAATGAAAAAGAAACTGATAATGATTTTGAAAATATTAGAGAAGAATTAGAATGTACAATAGTCTGTACCGGTGGAATTTCTAAATTTATGATTAATGAATATGGAGATATGTATCCATGTATTACATTAGAAAGAGAAGAATATAAATTTGGAAATATATTAAAAGATGATTTAAATAGTCTCTTTAATTCTAAAAAATATGAAGAATTTATAAAAAATAAAATACAAAAAAGTATAGTTGACACTTTACCTAAATGTAAAGATTGTAAAGTAAGATATTTTTGTATGGATTCATGTTTAGGAATAAGTAATTCACATTATAAAAACAAGGAAATTTGTGAAGAAAGATGCAATCAAATACGTCCATATTTAAGTAAAATTTTATGGAATGAATAAATTTTAAAATAAATTCACTAATCTTATTGAAGATAAATTAAAATATGCTATAATAAAATTACTATAGGAAATATTTGGTAATGGGAAGGAGGGAACATTGATGAAACTATATGGAAAGAAAAAAAACACAAAAAAATTACTTATGCCACTTACACCATCTGGCTATGGATACTGTGGTCTTTAACTAACATAATAAAAGCTTTCTGCATGTGCAGAAAGCTTTTATTATTATATTTTCTTAAGTTCTTTATTAAATAATTGAGAAACTGATAATATTATTATGGCTGTACTAACTATCATAAATAACTGTGGTATACTAAAGAATTTACATAATCCTCCTACTATAAATCCTCCTATAGGAATTGAACATAAATCCATTACACTAGAGATAGCTGCTGCTCTAGGTAAGAATTCCTTGTCTATACTTGTCATAAAAGCTACCTGCATTGTTGTATTCATTAATATAATTCCTAAACCCATAAAAAAACAGAAAAAACCTAGTAGTATTAGCATAAAACTATATTGATTAATCCTTCCTAATTGAGATAATGCAAAATAATTCATTCCTACTAAAATCCCACCTAAAATGAAAGTATAGAAACCAGATATTTTCTTTTTTATTCTTGGAAAAATCAGTCCTGAGCAAATCATACCTGCTAAAAATGGAACGGATATAATTGATAGTGCTTCAGGTCCTTTACATAAAACTTCTTTAACATATGGAGCTTCTAAAGCATTAAAAGGTACCAAAAAAATATTAATACCTGCTGCAAAAATACTTACATATACTATAAGCTTTGAATTAAGCAAGTATTTAAGTCCCTCCTTAAAATCTTGTATACCACTTTTAATTGTCATAGCTTCTTTTTTTATTGAATCTTTGTATTTTATTGTTATAACTATACTTGCACATATAAAAAATGTAATAGAATCTATTATTATAGTCCCTCCAGTTCCAATTAAAGCTATAAAAACTGCTGCCAAAGAAAATCCTACCATTTCTACTATTCTTACAAGAGTATTATCTAAAGATATTCCATAATCAAATTTTTCCTTATCCAATATCATAGAATACAGTGATGTAGAGGAAGGTGCTCTGAAAGATTCAAAAGAAGAATTGATAAAAGTAAGTACATATAAATGCCATGGTTTAAGTAATTTTAACATAAATAATAAAGCGGTTAAAAATACTGTTATTCCTCTTCCTATATCACAAAAAAACATTATTTTTTTCTTAGAATGATATCCTGCAAATACCCCTGATATCATTCCAAATATTACATTAGGTATACCATTTACTGCAAATAATGATGCCATTAATACTTTGGACCCTGTAAGCTCATAAACCATCCATGAATAAGCTATGGAATCCAAAGAATCCCCAAATCTAGATATAAGTTTAGCTACTAGATTTTTTATGTACTGCTTTTCACTTAGTAAATTTTTGTAAGAAATTTGTTTATTTACAGCTACTTCTGTATTCATTAATCCCCTCCACTTAATTATTATTTTTAGATATTTAATAAAAGAAGAATATATACTCGCATATATATTCTTGTAAAAAAGTTATAATCCTTTAACATTTTATCTAATTTTTTAAAAAAATACTTATATTAATAATTTAGGTATAACTTTTTTGACTTCTATGATACCCACTCTAATGTAATTTGATTAATTGGATTTTCTTTCATTTTTGTACGAAGCTTATTTTCTACATTTATTTTAGCAGTTGTTAAACATTCATCTTTCAACTTACAGGTATCACAATTAGGACATTTAGGTAAAGCTATATATTTAAAAACATCTTTTGGATTTTTTAAATCCTCACATACTTGTGAAACTTCTTCTTTTGGGAAATCCATATTTAAAATTTTTTTAAAAATATCTTCAGAATTCATACCTGATTCCTTTAATTTAAAGTACTGTGTTACGATATCATAATATAAATCTTGTTGTTGACGATTATTTTTAAATGCTTCTAATGCTTCTACTGCTTGTTCATATTTTCCAAGTCTATAACGTAATTGAGTTAAGAAAAATGCCACATTAAATTGATTATAAGGTGAATTTTTCTTAAAGTTTACATTAAATATTTCTCCTAAAACTGCAGTATAATTTAAGTCTGATAACGCCTTTTCGATTTTATTCATTTCTTCTTCAGAACAATTATCAAAATTAAAAAACAAGTTTTCAATCTTATCAAGTTCAATTTGATTAAATTTAGTACTTTCAACAGGTTTATTTATATTTTTTCTTCCAAAGGCCGAAACTTCAGGAACATATACCATTATTGATGGAAATCCTAAATAAGAATTATCTCTTATATAAACATTGTATCCTCTATTGTATAAATTTGAAATCATAGCTTTAACTTCTTCTTTATAACTTTCTTTTGGTATAAATACTGTACTATCAAAAGCATAGTCTTCTTTTTCTTCAAAAAGACTTGGAGGAAAAGTACCACTACCATCTACAGTAAAATTAGTAAATTCTTCATATCTCTTATACGTATCCTCTTTATGATTATTCTCAAAATAGCTAGGAATTTCCTTAGGAATATCGAGTAATGACTCGTTAAATTTATCTTCGCTTTCTATTCCTTGATAAATTTCCGTTAAGCATCTACTAAGAGCTATTTGAAAAGATGTATCTGAACCAACATTAAGTCTATATTTATTAGTTTCTTTATTTATAATTATTACTCCAATAGAAGGTATTTTTTTATTAGCTGAAAAATCCTTCACTATAATTTTGAACTTTCCATTTTTCTCTATATTATTGATTATTTCATATTCCTCAGAAAATCGTTTTAAAAATTCATCTGGTACAGTAGGTGGAGTAATCTGATTATAAAAGGTTTCTGCTGCTCCCCATCTTTCCATCAATTCACACATTCCTTGGAAAATAGCTTCTGGAACAGTATTACCTGCTGCCATACCATTTGAACCTACAGCTATTGTTAATAAGTTAATAGGTAAATATATTAATTTCTTATTCTTAGTATCATAAAAAGGAATTGATACAATTCCTTCTACATTATTGTTATGTAGCCTTTCAAAATATGAATCAACAAATTCAGTTTTACTCTTACTTCTATATTTTAAAATATCTTCCATAATTTCGTTAGGTAAGTTTAAAAATTCTTCCTTTTTGAGATATTTTTCATCAGGAGTAAAATAAAATCCTTGTTTCTTTTTAATTTTCGACATTATAGTTCTTGAAAACATTACCAACCAATTATTTTGTATACGTTCCATAAATTCAGCATATCCACTTGCAAGAGCATATTCCCTAGTTCTACCTTTTCCGTTTGTTCCAAAAGATCCTTTACTTTCGTCAAGCTCTATACGTGTTGAATATATTTGTGGATATGGATTACCTTTAAAAACTTCATGAGGAATCAAATCAACTTCTTCTAATATATTTTTTATTTTATTTAAGGTTTCTTCTGGATTTAAATTTTTATAAGGTCTCTTTACAGAATTAAACAATTTCTTTCACCTCTTCAAAATTTATGATATTGTAATTGCTATATACTTCAAAAAAAGATACGCAAAATAAGCGTATCCTTTTAAATTTTATAAAACAGTTTTACCATTTTTAGATGTATTTAAATTTTTTGTCATACTACTATTACAAGCAGCAGCTGCATTATTCTTTTTTAATCCATTTTTGTCTGATATAAATTTCATAATTTCACCTCACTTTCTATTCTTTAATTAGTCGCTTACAGAAACCTGTAAGCATTTCTCTACCCAACTTTTAAATTATTAGAATTTATCCAGTATCTATCACCCTAAAACTTTCCCTTTTAAGGTCAGTTAATCAGTACTTAGACACTGGACAACAAATTCTAAGCTTCATATAACTAAATCCAAAATCTTCTTCGTATTTTCTAGTTTTATATATTTATGTAAAATATTTCTATTACAAATTCATTATATCTTGTTTTTTTATTAAAGTAAAGAGTTTTTATTTACTTTTTGTACTAATATAGTTAAATAATTGTTATATAAAAAAGATACGCAAAATTAAAATGTATCTTATAAATTAAACACTTTAACTTCACGCATTCTTTAAATTTTATAAAACAGTTTCACCATATTTTGTTTTAATATCTAATCTTTGAATATTGCTATAAAGTGCATCCTTATGTGTGCTTTTTGGTTGTTTTTGTTCTGTTATAAATTTCATAATTTCACCTCACTTTCTCTTCTTTAATTAGTCACTTACAGAAGCCTGTAAGCATTGATTTACCAACTTTTAAATTATTAAAATTTATCCAGTATCTATCACGCTAAAACTTTTTCTTTTGATGTTAGTTAAATAGTACTTCCATACTGGACAACAAATTCTAAGCTTCATATAACTAAATCCAAAAATCTTCTTGATATTTTCTAGTTATATATATATATGTAAAATATTTCTATTACAAATCCATTATATCTTGTTTTTTTATTAAAGTAAATAATTTTTATTTACTTTTTTTGCACTAGTATAATTAATCAATTGTTATATATAAAAAATACGCAAAATTAAAACGTATCTCATGAAATAAACATTTTAACCTCGCGCATTCTTTAAATTTTATAGAATAGCTTCACCAGTTTTTGTTGAAAATGTTCTATAGACATGGTCATGCTCACAACGTACAGCATTATTAGTACTATTTTGTTGTTTTTTTTCTGCTATAAATTTCATAATTTCACCTCGCTTTCCATATGTTATTAATCGCTTATAAAACTCTATAAGCATTAGTTTCTCTTTAATATATGAGATTAATCTTTTTTATAGAAGTAAAAAATAATTTTTACTTTTTTATTTTTTTAATAATTCTAATTTGAATTTATCTATAATTTTATCAATTCATATAAAGCTTCCTTATCATGATATATATATGTTTTTATATTATAAAAACAAAGAATTTAACTTTACCTTTATAATGATATACTTAAATGTAAATATAGATATAAAATTTATAATCAAATAAAAATATTAAACATTTATTTAAAATATTGATTAACCAATTTTGATTCTTTAAAATTAGTTCCTTTGCAAATATTATGTATAAAAAAAGACACGCAAAATTAAAGCGTATCCTTTAAAATTCTATAAAACAGTTTTACCATTTTGTGGTTTAAGTATTTGACCTTTAGTATTATAACAAAGAACGGCATTGTTAGCATTCTTTTCTGATTTTTTTTCTGCTATAAATTTCATAATTTCACCTCCTTTTAATATTTTAATTAGTTACTTTCACAATTATATAAACATGGATTTATCTAACTTTTAATTATTGTATAAATAGTATTTCTTGTTTATTTTCCTTTACTATCAGGATCAATAGTACTGCACATACTTTGTAATTGAATTTGATTTTTAAACGTATTTGTTGATTTTTTATTTATAGTTTTTGCACTAACTATTTTTACCCCAGTATTTAAGACAAGCATTAACGATAATGTTAATCCTATAATTTTTACTATCTTTTTCATAATAACACTCATCCTTTCTCCGTGCTTAAAGCACAAAATATAATTAAATTAATTAACTTCCTGTCTAATTATAAATTATAATATTTTTGTAAAAATTTTCTAATTCAAATTCATTATATATCTTATTTATATAAAAGTAAAGTTATTTTATTTACTTTTAATAAATTTTTAGTACAATATAATTAAACATCAATATACAAATAAGGAGAATTTTTTATGGATACTAAAATAATCACTTGTGGAGAAAAATTAAAAAAAATAAGAAAACAATATAAAATAAAACAATACGAGTTAAGTGGAGATAAACTCACAAGAAATATGATAAGTATGCTTGAAACTGATAAAACTGGACTTACAAAAAATACGGCTGAAATTTTAATAGAAAATATACATAAAATATGTGAAAAAAAATCTATTAAATGTGATATTACTCTAGAGTACTTACTCAAATCTGCTCAATGTCAAGGAAAATCAATATGTGAAAAATTCATTGTATTTTTAGATTCTACCCCTGAAAAGGTATTTGAAGATAAATATCAGGAAACTGTAGATGAAATACAAAAAATACTTAACAAATATAAATTGAAAGAAGAAAAAATCATAATATACACAAAGCTCGGTGAAATATTTAAAAAATCATATAATTTTTATAAAGCTTATACCTATTTTATAATGGCTTTTGAAAGCTATACCAATAGCTTTAATAATTCTGAATTAATAGAACTTATTATTGATATTACTTATTGTTGTAATAATTTGAAAAGATTTAAGGAAACTTTAGATTTCAACAGATTAGCTTATATATACATGGATAATATTCCTGAAGACATAAAATATAAAATTAAATTTAATAATATAATAGCCTACAAGAATCTAAAAAATTATACTTTTGCCCTAAAAGAAATAGAACAGATAGAACATACTTTCAAGGATAAATTAATTTATGAACCTATTGAAAAAATAAACATCTTAATCTTAAAAGCTAACTGCTTAAAAGAAAAAGGGTTTTACGTTGAAGCATTACAAATCCATAATGAAATATTAATTTTAAATAAAAATGATATAGAAATGTCTCTTGTTGTACTATGTAATACAATTGAATTGTATATTGAAATGAATGATAGTAGAAACATTAAAAAATATATAGATAAAAGTCTTCCTCTTTTAAAGGAATATAAAGAGATGGATGAAAAAAAATATTGTTGTGAAATATATAATGATATTGGGTTAGGATTATATACTATAAAAAACTTTAAAATGAGTAAACAATATTTTAATGAAGCTTTAAATAAAGCAAAAAAATATAAACAAATATCAATTATAAACTCTTCTATGGAAAATCTTTTAAAGATAGCTGTAAATGACAGTAATGTAGATGAACTAGACAATTTAAAAAATCAATTGCTTGAAATAATATCTCTTAAATTACTACCTGAAAATAATACTTTAATTTTTCAATTTATTGAATACTATAATCGTATAAATGATAGAGAAACTATTAGTAATATAATTCATTTTATAAAAGAAAAGCTTTAATACAGTAGAAAATTTTAAGGCTCTCTGCACATACAGAGAGCCTTTAGAATTTTTAACTCTTATTAAATTAAGCAACTACTTTTCTATATAAACGTAAATTTCTTCCTATAACTAACCCAATAAAAATTGAAGACAACATAATATTTAACTTAATTTTAAATCCAAAAATATTAATTAAATTCGTATGTATTCCTATATACAAAGACAATACACCTAAACAAATAAATATTAAATCACTATAAAATTTATGTTTACCAGACTTTTTAGATCCTATATGTATACCTAATAATCCAAAAGTTGCTATAGTTATAAAATTACTTAATATACCCATACTTAGCTCCACCTTTCTGAATTAAATTAATATATCTATTATCTTATACAATATTTTACTCTTATTTTAAATTATATCATTATATTACTTTATTTTAAATATATAGACAAATATATGCTTGTGTAAAAAACCTTAGAACTTGTTATTAAAATGACACGATTTCTAACACTATATAAATATTTACTTCACAGGTTTTGTATATTGCCAGTAAATAAAAAAATATAAGAATAGGAATCTTTGAACAACATCTACATGCTCTTAGCCTTACGAATTTGAAAAAAGTCATTTTTAAATTACTAATTCCTTTGGAATATTAATTTAAAAATCTTTTTTCAATATGAGTAAGGCTTAGAGCCCGTTATGGGAGTGAAGGATTCCTATTCTTATACACTTTTTTATTTACTGACTTCATACACTTATGGCTGAGAAACCTTATAAGCCTCCAAAGCATTGTCCTTCCTAATCTACTTCACGGATGGAATCAATAATATTCATTGAAGCCACCTTCCTAAGTGGGAATAAACTTGCCAAAACAGATATTAATACACTCATAATAAGAGCTCCAATGATAGGAATTATAGGTATACCTGACTTCATGCCTTCCACCACATTATAAAGAACAATACAGACAATAATAGATACTATAATTCCAAATATAGAACTCATTATGCCATAAAAAGTACTCTCAAATACCACTAACTTCTTTATGTGACCCTTGTTAAGCCCTATAGCCCTTAAAGTGCCAAACTCACTAGTTCTAGCTAATATATTAGTGTTCATAGAATTTATTATATTAACTATACTTATAAGAGCTATGAACCCTATAAAACTATACATTAACAAAGATATATTTCTTCTTGATTTCTCGATACTCTCAATTTCATTAAAATAAGATATACATAAACCATTTTCACTACTATCAGCTATCTGCTTCAACTTATTATTTACAAAATCATTATCTGCATCCTTGCTTACATTAACATCTATTTCTCTATATCCATCAATTTTTATGAAATTTTTAAAACAATTTTCTCCTATCATAAAACCTATTCCCTTACCTTTTTTCTTTACAGCAAAAGGCATATCTGAAACAATAGCTTTTATCTTAAACTTCTTGTCCTCATACTTAGGCTCAGAATCCCCTTCTTTTTCATAATAGAATCGTCTTATTATTATTTTCTCACCAACATTTAAATTTACCATATCTGTAAAATCACTTTTATTTATTATGATGTCATTATCCTCATTAAAAGAATTTAAATTCCCTTTTACAAGATATTTATTAAGAGATTTAAAATTATCCTTATTATATCCATTTAAAAATCCATGTAAATGATATTCATCTCCTTTTTTATTAAGATTGCTGTACGGATATTCTAATAATTGTTTTGTCATATTTTTCTTTTCTAAGATAACTCCTACTTCCTTATATCTTTTAGGAATTATATTTTCAACTCCTGGTATTCTCTTAGCTTTATTTGCAGCACTTTCACTATAAACATTTTCATCAGAACACATTTTCCTCATAGTTAACTTATATTCCCCATTTGTAAACTTGTTACTAGGATCATACATTGGAAAATGATTAAAAAAATACGTGAATACTATAAACAAAATTATGCTAAAACCAAAGGAAAATACAGTAGTTATGGTTCTCTTTTTATTTCTCCATAAATTTTTATATGCCAGTTTTCCAGTATTACCAAAGAATTTTTGTATTATAGAATGCCATTTTTTATCTTTTATTTTATTAGTATTGGATGAAGATTTTGTGTTTGTAACAGCTTCTAAAGGAGCTACTTTTGATGCATGTTTGGCTGGAATTAATGTAGATATAAATACACCTATTAAAGAAATAATAGCTGCTGCAATTAAAATACTATATGAAAATGTTAATTTAGAATTTTCAATATTTGTTAAAGAAGATACTTTTGTATATACTCCTGTTGATATTAAATACCCAACTAAAATACCAAGAGGTATTGAAATTAAACTCATTAAAAGAGCTTCCTTTATTACTAACTTTCTTATTTTTTTTGGTCTAAAACCTAAACAACGATATATACCATAATCTCTTATTCTATCAAGAATTGATATGTTAAATATATTGTATATTACAGCAATAGCTGCAATAACAACTATAAGTATAAATAATATTGTTGGAACACTAGGTTTATTCCCGTTTTTTAAAACCTCTACAAGTCCATAATTTATCTCAACATCTTTATCTTCAAGATTTAAATCCTGTTTAGTATGTTTAATAATGCTAAGACTTTTATTCATACCTACTTTATCTGGCGTTTTTACAAAAACACCATATTTAATGAAATCTTTAGGAAGGTTTTCTAAAGCTGTATCCAAATTAACTATTCCTTGAGATGTACCACTGTATTTAACTCCTGGTTGAATTTTAAGTATACCAGAAAGAGTCAAATTACTATCAAATTTATACTCTTTGTATTTTCCATTATTCTCAATAGTAGCTAAAACTTTCATTGGTATTTTTGTACCTATTTTTAATGGTATATTATTTTCCTTCAAAAACCATTCATCAATACATATCTCATTATTTTTTTCAGGATATTTACCTTTAATAAGTTCCATATTAAAAATATCTATAGTTTCTTTATCCCAAGCTTCAATGTTAACTGATGTATTACTTTTTTCACTGGGAAATGTTCCATATGGAACTGAAACTCCTATTCTATTAAATTTCTTACTATCTCTTAAATCTTTTATCATACTTTTATCTTTAAAGGAAAACCTTGCATATTCATCCCCATAATTTTTTCTTGCATTTTCTATAATACTTTTCTTTAAACTACTACTTACTATGCCAATAGTTACAATTAGAGCAGTTGCAATTATTATACTTATTATTATGGATAATGTACGTTTTGGTTGTTTCTTTATATAATTGATTATTAATTTTGAATCTTTCATTAATTAGCCACCTTCTTTTGCAAAGGAATCTGTTCTTTATCTTGTATAATGTTTTTTGACTTATTACTCTTTATAGTTTCTTTCCTTATACTATCCTTAAATTTATCACTTGTTATATTTCCATCTATAATTGTTACTATTCTATCTGCATAAGATGCCACCTTATTATCATGAGTTATCATTATAAGTGTTTGATTGAATTTTCTTATAGAGAATTGAAGCATATTTAACACTTCTTCTGTAGTTTTGCTATCTAAATTTCCTGTCGGTTCATCTGCAAATATAATAGAAGGTTTTCCAGCTAATGCTCTTGCTATAGCAACTCTCTGCTGCTGTCCACCTGAAAGTTCATTTGGATAATGATTTATTCTTTTTTCAAGACCAAGAAGACTTATTAGCTCATTAACATAATCTTCATCTATTTTTTCTCCATCTATACCTAATGGAAGTTTTATATTCTCTTCTGCTGTAAGTACAGGTATAAGATTAAAAGATTGAAATATAAAACCAAATTTTTTTCTTCTAACATCAGATAATTTATTTTCAGAAAGTTTTAATATACTTTTTCCTTCTAATATAACTTCACCGCCCGTAGGCTTATCTAATGTACTCATTAAATGTAATAATGTACTTTTTCCAGAACCGCTTGGTCCTACTATAGCTACAAATTCTCCCTTATTTATAGTAAGATCTGTAGGTTTAAGTGCCTTAACCTCTGCATTTCCCTTTCCATATGTTTTACAAAGAGATTTTATTTTTAATAATTCCATGAAAATCACTCTCCTAGATTGAAAATAGTTTTAAATTAAATGGACAATATTCCCATATAATTATACCAAAATATAACATTTTATTCTATTAAATTATAATTATCTTTGGAATATCTTTATCACTATCTTCTTTTTTATTTTAGTATAAAACAAAAAGACAGTTCATTATTTTTATCTGCAAATTACAGATTAAAATAATGAACTGTCCTATTCATAAAACTAAGCTTCTCCTACTTCCTGTAAGAATCTATAGAAGAATGCTGCTGCATATTGTTGAGCATATTTAACTGTTTTAATTAGATCATTAATATTAAATTTAAAAAAGAATACCGTAACAGTAGTTATAACTAGCCATAACTCACAAGATATAAATATATTATGTGATAAAATTTATAATATAAAAAATGGGAAATTAGAGTATAAAAAAACAAATTCCTTTTAATAAAAAACCTAATGAGAAGGAAAACTTCTCATTAGGTTTTTTAGTTATTATCTCTTATAGAATCTACAATATTTGAAGATGTTACTTTTTTTAGTGGATATAAGCTTGCACTTATACATACAATAATGCTTATTATTAATGCTATTAACATGGAAAGTATTGGAGCTCCTGGCTTCATTCCTTCTACTACGTTATAAAGTAAAATACACACTATAGAAGAAATAATCAAACCAAATATAAAACTTAATATTCCATAAAACATTCCTTCATATAAAACTATTTTCTTTACATGTTTTTTGTTAAGGCCTATTGCTCTAAGTACTCCAAACTCTTTTACTCTCATTAGTATATTTGTATTCATTGTATTTACTATATTTAAAATGCTTATTATAGCTAAAAATCCTACAAAACTGTTCATTAATATAGATATATTTTTTCTACTTTTTTTAATTGTATCTATTGCTTCAAAATAAGATGTACATAATCCCGTAGGAACTTTATCAGCTATTGTTTTTAAATTATCTTCAATAGTCTTTATATTTGCATTTTTATTTATAGATATATCAATTTCGTTATATCCATCAACATTAAAAAAATTCTTAAGAACTTTTTCATTTACTATAAAAGGAATCTTAAATCCTTTTTTTTGTACAAAATAAGGCATATCTGAAACTATTGCAGCTATTTTAAAAGATTTTTGTTTTGGATTAGGTTTATCCTCCTCATATTCTCTTAATATAATTTCATCTCCTACTTTAAGATTAAGCATATTTGTAAAATCTGTTTTATTTATTATAATTTCATTATTTTTACAAAAAGAATCTATATTTAAATTTCCTTTAACTACATATTTAGATAAATCTTTTAACATATCTTTAGTATATCCATTACCATAACTTTGAAGTATATACTTATTTCCTTCTGTTTTTAAATTAGTACGTGGAGCATTTAAAAACTTTTTAGTCATGTTTTCTTTTTTTAATACAGCCTGAAGTCCAAGAGTTCTATTTTTAATAACTTTTTTAACCCCAGGTATATTTTTAATAGTATCTACATCATTATCAGTATACAGTTTACTTCCATTGTAAAAATCAGATACACCTAATTTAAAATCACCATTAGTAAATCGTGTACTAGGATCATACATAGGAAAATGATTAAAATAATAAGTAGATACTATAAATAAAACTATACTAAAACCTAAAGAAAAAATAGTTACTAAAGTTCTTTTTTTATTTCTCCAAAGATTTTTATATGCAAAGGAATTTATATTTTCAAAAAAATTACTTATAAATCCCTGTTTTTTATGATTTATTTTTGATGAAGTTGTTGTATTTAATACTGCTTGTAAAGGAGATATTTTTGATGCATGAAACGCAGGAATTAATGTGGATATAAATACTCCTATTAATGAAACTACAGCAGCAAATATTAATATTTTATAAGAAAAAGTTAATTTAGCATTTACTACATTAGATAAAGATATTACTTTTTTATATACAGCTTTTGATATTAAACATCCCAGTATAAGACCTAACGGAATAGATATTATACTTAAAATAAATCCTTCTTTTAAAACTATTTTTTTTATTTTTGAAGTTCTAAATCCTATACAACGTAATACTCCATAGTCTCTTATTCTTCCTATTATAGATATATTAAAAATATTGTATATAACAGCAATGGCAGCAATTGATACTATTAAAGTAAAAAGTATTGTAGTAATATTAGGTTTATTACTATCTTTAATAAGATTTATTAATCCACTATTTATCTGAATTTTGTCTTTTTTAATATTAAGTTTTGATTGAATTTTAGATATTTCTTTTAATGCTTTTTCAACAGAGATAGTTTCTTTAGGAACTACAAAAACACCGTATTTTACAAGCTCTTCAGGTAAATCTTTAATAGCTAAAAAAGATACTATACCTAAAGATGATCCACTATATTTTGAACCAGCCTTATTTTTTATTACTCCTGAAAGAATGAATTCTTTACTAAACTCATGATAATTTTTACTAACCCCACAGCTAAGATTTAATTTTATTTTAGAACCTATTTTATTAGGTAAATTCATTTCTTCCAAATACCACTCATCAATACATATTTCATTATATTTTTCTGGAAAAGTCCCCTTTATAAGCTTACAATTTTCTATATCCATGGTTTTATTATCCCATGCTTCTATATTAAGTCTAAGTTTTTCTGAAAAATCAGTAGTCCCATAAATACAAGATAATCCTACTTTATTAAAAATAGGATTATCTTGTATATATTCTACCTCTTTATCCTTAGTAACTTCAATTCTAGCATATTGTTCTCCATAAGCATTTTTGGTATCCTCAATTAAGTTAGCCTTGATACTACTACTTAATAATCCTACTGTTGCTATAAGCGCTGTAGATATAATTATACTTATTATTATAAACATTGTACGTTTAGGTTGCTTTTTTATATAACTCATTATTAATTTTGAATCTTTCATTTAAGAGACACTTCCTTTGATCCAGCTATTTCATCTTTAGCATTACTAGAAGTATTTTTTTCATCTTTTACAATTTGTCCATCTACTATAGTTATTATTCTATCTGCACAAGAAGCTACTTTTTCATCATGAGTTATCATAACCAAAGTTGCATTGAATTTTTTTACTGAATATCTCAGTATTCTTAAAACATCTTCTGTAGTTTTACTATCTAAATTTCCTGTAGGTTCATCTGCAAATATAACAGAAGGTTTTACAGCTAAAGCTCTAGCTATAGCTATTCTTTGTTGTTGACCTCCTGATAGTTCATTAGGATAATGCTTAATTCTATCTTTAATTCCTAGTGTAGTTATAATTTCCTTTATATAAGAATTATCAACTTTTGTATTATCTACACTTAAAGGAAGTAGTATATTTTCTTCTCCAGTTAATACTGGTATAAGATTAAAGGATTGAAAAATAAATCCAAATTCTTTTCTTCTTATATCAGAAAGTTTATTTTCAGATAATTTATAAATATTTTTCCCATTTAAAGTAACTTCTCCACTACTAGGTTTATCTAATCCACCTAATAGATGAAGCAAAGTACTTTTTCCAGAACCACTAGGACCAATTATAGCTACAAATTCACCTTTACTTATCTCTAAATCTATAGATTTAAGAGCCTGAACCTTAGCAGTATCCTTACCATAAGTTTTACAAAGAGATCTAGTCTTTAATATATTCATATATGCCATCCCCCATATATTTTTTAAAATTTTTTATGTTATTAATAATTACTTCAACTTCCGCAGGTGAAAAATAGCCGCTACGGGAAATGATATCTTGCGTAAGAAACATTTGAGCAAAGTTTACAAGTTCTTAGCTTTACGAATTTGAAAAAAGTTATTTTTTAATTACTGATTCCTACGGAATATTAATTAAAAAATCTTTTTTCAATATGAGTAAAGCTTAGAACTTGTTACTGAAGTGAAAGGTTTCTGAGCAGGATATCATTTCCCTTCGCTAAGCAATATTTTTTTACTGCGAAAGTTGAGTAATTACTTAATAAATTTATAATATCAAGATACTATCTTTTTTTTTCATATCTCTTAATTTTAATTATAATCATTAACTCTATTTTACATTTATATAACTTTTTTGTAAATATACAATTCATTTCTAATGATTGTTCTTGAATTCTCACAAATCAACGAGCTATTACCCTAAAAAATCATATGTACTATGGTACAATATTACATATATGTATTATATATATTATTTTTACTTTAAATTTACAATTTTTTATTTTAGAAAAGGTAGGTGTTTTCTATGTTAAGAATAATCAACATAAATTTAAAAAAATTAAAAAGTCAAATTTTCTAATAATTGCAAAGTCAAAAATATAAAATATAATGAAATCATTAGTGATGAGGTGATAAATGTATGAAAACCAATAAGCTCATTATGCAACATCTAAAAAAACAGCCAAAACGTTCTATATCGATAATATTGAGTATCATTTTAGCTGTTTGTTTAATTACTACTATAGGAATTATAGGAGAGTGTATCAAAAATTCAGCTATTGAAAATGTAAAAAGAACACGGGGATTTTATCATTTACAATACAAAAATATAACTAAAAATAATGTAAACTATATTCAAAACATAAAACAAGTTGATAAAGTAGGAACTTTACTTTTATTAGGATACTGTAACAACGGAAATTCATCACTTAACATACAAGGTGTAAGTGATAATTATTTCGATATGTTTTATAGACCTCTAATAAAAGGAAAATATCCTAAAAAATCTAATGAAATATGCATAGATGAGTGGTATTTAAAAAAATTAAATATTCCTACACAAATAGGTCAAAAAATTCCATTAACATTAAATAAAATACTAATGAAAGACAATAAGCCTGTTCTTAAAAAAGATAAAATCCCTATTATGCATAAAACAACTCAAACTTTTATCTTATCAGGTATACTTAAGGATAAAGCAGGAAGTAAAGTTGATAATACTGCCTTTGGTTATGTACCTTTAAAAACAGTAGAAAACTTACTTCCCAAAAATTATTTATACTACTATAGTTTTCTACAAATAAATAAAAATACAGATATAAATACTCTTAAGAACAAAATAGATGTAAATTTGAATCTTGGATCTGAAAATTCTGAAATAAATTACAATCTTATTAGCGCTTCAGGAGAAAATTTAAAATCTAAAATAGCTGTTTTAATTCTTACTTTAATAGTTTCTATAGCTGCTATAGCTGTTATTTATAATATATTTAATATGTCAATAATTGATAGAATAAAAGAATTTGGAATTTTACGTTGTATTGGATTTAGACCTATTCATATTAAAAATCTAGTAATAAAAGAAGGTTTGCTTTTGAGTATTATAGGAATTCCTATTGGACTTTTTTTAGGACTCTTAATCTCAAAAATAGTTTATCTTAAAGTAGATCAAATATATGAACAACAAAAAATATTATTTATTTTTTCTAATAAAATTCTTATTTTTTCTGCATTAATTGGATTGATTACTGTTTTACTATCTACACTTGCTCCTTCAAAAAAAGCTTCCAAAGTATCTCCTATAGAAGCTGTCTGCGGTACTAAAAACTTAGAAGTCAATATACTAAAAAAGAGAAAATGGCATAAATTAATAAAAAATACTTTTGGAAATATAGGAATGATTTCTTATAAAAATTTGTGGAGAAATAAAAAACGTACAAAAGTAACTATTATATCTCTTTCTACTACAATTATATTATTTATAACTTTCTCTTACTTCGTTACTCACATGCCTGTAAGTAACCCTGAACAATATTTTAAAAATGGACAATTTAAATTACAAATTGAAAGAAATTTCATTCCCCAAAATGGATATTCAAAAAAAGACATAGAACAAATAAAACTCCTTCCTGATATTGAAAATGTGTATGAAATGAAATTTTTAACAGGAAATGCACTATTAGAAGATAATTTTGTAAAGAAAGATATTATTAAAGATACTTATGTACAAACTACTAAAGATGAAACTACAAATAAAATATCTACTCCTATAAGCTTTAAAGGATATAATGATGACATGCTTAAAATATTAAGAAAAAATATAGTAAAGGGCTCTATAGATATAAATAAAATGAAAAAAGAACCTATAGTACTAATAGGCTTAGATCCTTCTAAAAAAATATCTAAATATTTAAATTTAAAAGTTGGAGATATAATAACATTAAATGTTACAAATGATTTCAAGAATGAAAAATTTTATAAAAAAGAACAAAAGTTTATTGTAGGAGGTTTTGTTGATAAAATACCTTTTTCTTTAATTCACAATCAAACTCTAGATATTATTGCTAGTAATGATATACTAAAAACCCTATGTCCTTATGATAATTTCAAAAGATTAGATATAAAAATAGAAGATCCTTCTAAAAAAGATTATGTATTTTCTCATTTACAAAAAACATCTAATAAAATTTCTGGAAGTAAATTATACTCTTTTTATGAGGATGTAGCTAGTTTAAAACAAGCAAAAAGAAATATTAACTTTTTAATATACAGTTTTATAACTATAATAGCATTGATAGCTATTTTAAACATTATAAATACCATGAATACTAGTATTATAGTAAGAAAAAATGAGTTTGGTATTATGAGGGCTGTTGGTTTTACAAAAGAACATTTAAAGAAATCAGTATTATTAGAAGCTTTATTCTTTGCAATTCTAAGCAGCATATTGGGAATTCTTATTTCAGGAATATCTTGTTCTTTTGTAAAAGTTTTATTTGAAATACAACATGGTACTCCAGCAATTCCAATGATAATAGCATTTGTATTGAGCACTTTTATTTCAATAATTGCAGTATTAGTACCAATTAAGAAAATTGTTTGTGATAATATTGTAGACACCATACGCTATGTTGAATAAGCTATTTATCCATTCTTATTTTTATAAAAGGTGTAAATAACAAAAATTAGACGGTTCACTTTCTTTGTGAGAAATGAACCGTCCCCTTTTTTCACTCTAATGCGTAGGAGTATGAACAGGAACTAAACAAGTTGCTAAAGTACCATAATTATCACATTTTTCTTTTACTTCAGAATAAAAATTAATAGGATTATCATCTAAAGCAAATTTACTATTAAATATTTTTTCAAAGCCTACTTTATCAATAGGAGTATCAGATTTATAGATTGTATCTATAAGTTTATATAAATCACTTTTTTCATTATCAATAGAATACAATATATTTGCACTAGCATAATCAATATTAGATCTTTTTGAAGAAATATCTTTTTCTATCCTTTTTACCTCTTTAGATAAGGAATCAGCATAATTTCCATAAAAATCTCTTATATCTCCATTAACTTCTCTGTAATTATAATCTAAAATATACTTATCCAAATCCCCTGCTAAAGCTGTTACTATTCTTGTGTTAAATAAATAATATCCCCATCCACTTTTTAAATCCTTATCACTTATATTTTTAAGAAGTATATCATCTATGGCAGACTGCGCTATATCTTGAATCCAGGTATTATTTCCTGTAGGAGCATCAAATTTTCTTCTGTCTCTTACTCTTATTTTAAGTGCATTATCACTTAGATTACTTGGATTATCCATAAAATAGATTTGAAGAGTATCTACATCTATATCATCTTCAACCATAGCATTAAGCTCTTTATGAGAAACATACCATATATCAAGAAGATCATCTACAGTTACTTTAGCTTTTGGTATATTTCTATACATTATCTTAACATCTTCTTTTTTCTTCATAAGCCATGCACCTTTATAAGCCATTTCCATATTATCTATCATAGAATCTGGATTTTTTAAGCTATAGTTACTTTTAAATAAACAAGTATCATCTTTTAAAGCAATAAAATTACCTGTCTTTTTATCAAATAGGGCTTTTAATTCATTTTCAGTCCAATCCTTAGATTCCATAAAAACAATGCTTTTTTTTATATTTCTAGGATTTTGTGCAGTAACTCTATAACTTGAACCATCTACTATATTAAAATCATCTATCGATATACCATCATCATCTATTTTTATTTTATTTTTAAAGCCTATATCTTTTTTTATATTTTCACAATTTGTATCACTTATAAATACTGCATTGCTTTTATCTAGATTATCATAATTTAAATTTTTTAAGGATACATATTTTATACCCCTATCTTCGAGAAATTTTTTTGCTTCATTATCATCACAAGCTAAAACATATATAGTATCCTTTGTGTTTTTTATTATCCTTTGAGCTATAGTTCTTTTAGAATTAATATTATAAGAGAATATGAGAAATATAATAAAAATGGCAGCAAGAGCTCCACAACTTCCTTTTAATAAAGGTTTTCTTATCTTTTCACCTTTACCTATATACCATATATTAAAAAGAAGTAAAATAATACTAAATACTGATAAACTTATAATATTAGACCATACCATTTGAGAGGTTAATATAAGATTTATCATAACAGATATTCCCATAAATTTTTCGTTAAATCTAGCCCCTTGTGCTAAAAATAATACCCAATACGCTATAGGTACAATATACCCTAGTAAAGGTTTCTTAGATAAATTAGAAAATGTTAAACCAAGCATACTTAAAAAAGTAGATATTATAAGAATTGCTAAGAATTTTTCTAAATTATATTCAAGACCTAAAGCTAATGCAAATAAATAACATATTAATATAGCTCCTTCACTAAATATCCATCCATGAAAAAATCTAATTAGCATTTGTTTATAAATTGGGGTTTTACATGTAAAAAGTATACCTTCTCTGTGCTGTATATATTCATCCGATAATACATTTACTGTAAGGAATAAAGGTATTATTATAAAGAATATTTTAATGGAATTCCATAGAACTGGTTTTCTATTTAATAATATCAACAATATGGCTGCCCCTACAATTCCTATAACTCCTCTTCTTACGATTTTTGATTGTATTTTAAAGGTGTAATTTATTTTGATTTTTGAAGCTTTTGATTCTTTATTTTTTCTTTTCTTTACGGACATAGGAGAATAGAAGTATATAGATGCTGCAAGTAGAATTATTCCTAATAGAATAAAAAGTACTCTATTTTTAATTAAAAATGGAATAAATGAATCTGGCAATTTCTCTCCAGAAGCTAAAGCTCCTATTTTTGAACCTGCTAGTGAGAAATCTATTAATGTATTTTCATAAAAGGATTTAAGCATAACATATACTATAGGAACTATTGTTGTTACTATTGTTGATTTAGATACAATTAAAATAAAATAACATAAAGAAATAATATAAAAAGCAGATGGAAGTAAGTATATAACAAAAGCTTTCAAAAAAGGAATTGGTGAATACGGTGCTGCTTTAAAATAAAGAGGAATAAAAATGAGAATACATATTTCAAAAAAACTAAAAATAAGTACATTAGAAAAACAGCTAGAAATTTACCTAAAACATAGCTTTTAGATTCTATAGGCTGTGTAAAAATAACGCTATTCATCTCTGTTTTATCATCGTAAAAAAATATATAATTTATAAATAAAACAATAGGAATTACACTTAAATCACAAGTTGTTCGAAATACATAATAAGCTACAGAATTAGCAGTACAAAGACATCCCGCTTGAATAGGATTATTTACAATTAGCGGCATAAAAACAACTAATATTACACCTACCCAAAATAAAAAGCTTTTTCTTATTCTATTAAATTCTTCCCCTGCTACTGTAAAAAGATTACGAAACAATTTTCTCACCTCTTTTTTGTTTTCCATAAAATATATATAACCATCTTCTAGATTAGGAACTGCTTTTTTTATTCTTGAATTTTCCTTTAAATTTTCTCCAAGAACACGAACTCTTATCCCCTGCTGTGTTTGCTTCATAGATATTATTGAGTATTTATTTTTTATATCTATAAGTTCTTTTCTGCTTTCAGTACATATCTCCCATACCTTACCTTCAACTTTATTTACAAAATTTATAGGTGTTCCTGTATAACTTAAAGTTCCTCTGTCAAGCAACGCTATTTGCTCGCAAGAAGCTGATATATCTTCAACAATATGAGTTGATAATATAACTATCTTATTTTGACTAAGTTCAACGAGCATGGTTCTAAAGCGAATTCTCTCCTCTGGGTCAAGTCCAGCTGTTGGTTCATCTACTATTAATACCTTAGGATCTTTTATAACTGCCTGGGCAATTCCAATTCTTCTCTTCATACCTCCTGAAAATCCACCTATTTTTTTATCTCTTACATGCAATAAATTTACTTTATTTAATATTGATTCTATTAGTTTTGACCTTTTATTTTTATCTCTTATATTATTTAACTTAGCGATATAGTCTAAAAATTCATAAGCTGTTAAATCAGGGTATACACTAAATTCCTGTGGAAGAAAACCTATAATATTTTTAATTTCCATTTTATTTTTCTTAGTATCAAATCCATTTATTATAATTCTACCTTTAGTAGGTTCTGTTAAAGCAGTTATCAATTTCATTAATGTTGTTTTACCTGCTCCATTGTGACCTAAAAGACCAAACATACCTTCTTTTATTTCTAAATTTATGTTGTTTAGTGCTTTAAATTTACCATATGTTTTTGTTACATTTTCTATTGTTATTTTATTTTCATCAGTTTTCATTTTTTTGCCCCCTTTTAAAAATGTTATTTTTAATAATTCAACTTTCGCAGGTGAAAAACAACCGCTGCGGTAAATGATATCTTGCTTAGAACTTGTAAACTTTGTTCAAATGTTTCTTACGCAAGATATCATTTCCCTTCGCTAGACAGTATTTTTTTACTGCGAAAATTCAATTAGTAATTATCATAATAATATTATTAAATATACATATATACATTATATAACAAATATGTAATAAAAATATATGGAAAATATAAACTATTTACCCCTTCTCTTTTATTTTTTAACTTATCACTTTTAACTTGTCACTTATCACTCATCAAATATATTCTCTATTAATTTTTGTATTAATTATTATATTAATTAATATATTAGAAACTATAATATATAATATAATATTAAATACATTATAAAAAATCCTATAAAATATATTTAAAAATATAATATAAAATAAAAAACATAAAATATTAATAATTTTATTTTAATATATATTATTTATGATATAATATTTTTTATAAACTATTATACTAACATTTAGTAAATCAAAGATTCTCAACCAATCACATATAAGGGGTGGATACCAGTGAAAATTATTTGTTTAGGAACCTTCAAAGGCGGAGTAGGTAAAACTATGTCTGCTTTTAATCTTGCAGGAATCTTAGCCGAAAGAGGTAAAAAAGTTTTAGCCCTTGACATGGATGCTCAAGGCAATCTTACAAATAACATTGGCATAGATAGAACAGAGGAAAACTTTAAAAGTGTTAAAGATATTTTAGAACATAACATAAAATTTGAAGATGTTATAATAAAAAGTCCAATAAAAGAACTAAAAAATTTAGATGTCATAGGAAGTAGTTTTTATTTAATAGAAACAGAAATAAGACTCATGAATAGAGCTAACAGAGAAAATATTCTAAAGAATTATATTGAGGATAATAAAGACAAATTCAATGAGTATGATTACGTCATCCTTGATACAAACCCTTCTATGTCTATAATAAATCAAAATGCTTTTGCATGTTCTGATAGTATATGTTTAGTTGCAGATGCTGATTTAAATGCAATTGAAGGAATACAACTTTTTCAAGCTCTTTGGGATAACATAAGAAGAGATCTTAGAATTGAAGATAATATAAAATCTATAATAATAAATAAATACGATAAAAGACTTAACATATGCAAGGATTTCATGGATTTTTGTAATGAGGATAATGACATTAAAAATCTTGTATGTAAAAATGTTATACCTAGAAATGTTAAGCTCCAAGAATGTGTTTTAGAAGCCAAACCTATAAATTTATATGATAAAAAATGTGCAGGATATAGTGCTTATAAAAAGTTAATAGACGAATTACGTGAAAGAGGTGTTTTATAATCATGGCTAATAAGTTTAGAAAGGCTCTTAGCAGCAGAGCAGTTAATATGAACGAGGTTGATAAACAAAGTGAAGTTAAGAAAGAAAGTGTTGAGAATAGTGATGATGTTAAAAATAATGATGAAGTAAACAATGAAATAGAGGAAACTGAAGATTTTCAAAAAAATGTGTTTGCTTCAGAGCTTTTAAAGGATGTAGGTGTTTCAAAGAAAAAGGAATTTAAAAATAAAACTTATTATTTGAGTGTGGATGTTACAAAGGAAATTTCAAAGGTTGCAAAGTCAAAGAAAATGAGTGAATCAAAGCTTTTAAATGACTTATTGGAAAAGATATTTCTAAATAAATAGTGCTAAACAGTCGCTACGGGAAATGATATCTTGCTCTGAAACCTTTCACTTCAGTAACAAGTTCTAAGATTTACTCATATTGAAAAAAGATTTTTTAATTAATATTCCGTAGGAATCAGTAATTAAAAAATAACTTTTTTCAAATTCGTAAAGCTAAGAACTTGTAAACTTTGTTCAAATGTTTCTTACGCAAGATATCATTTTCCTTCGCTAGACAGTATTTTTGTACTGCAAAAGTGGATAAGAGTTCAAATAAAATGCTCAAGGCAAAGATATATTTGGAGTTTATGTTTAAAATTTTTATATTACACAATAAAGCTTATTGGGGCTGTCGCACTAAGCGTAAATACTACAATATATTGTATGCGAATTTCTTAATGCGACAGCCCTTTAGACACTTATTGTAAAGATAGCTTTTGCGGTTCCAAGCCCATTTATTCCTTATATTCTCGCTTAAATTCATCAAAATATTTTAACTTTCTAAAATCCCTTATAGTACTTTGAAGCTGATCTTTAAAAAGTTTACTATTTTCATTTTTCTTTTCAAACTCTAACCATAATTTTTTTTGATTTTCCCAGTTTTCTCTTTCACTTTCTTTAATATCCTTATCAAACATCTTAAACTGTTTTATTTGAGTTTTACACTTAGAATTTAAATTATCTAAAACAGTATCATAAATTATCTTATATGCGCCCTCGTCTTCCCTTTTAAGCTTTTGTATTTCTTTATCTAAATACTTTTGATACTCTTTCTCGATAATCTGTTTTTTATCAGCAATACTATTTCTCTTTGCTCTTTTATTTTTTTCTATAAAATCAATTATATGTTTATGAGTATTTTCTATATTGATTTTAGTTTTTAATGCAAAAGTCAACATAGCTGAAAAATCTCTTATGGATTTCTTATTGTTATATTCTTTTTCTTCCAACCATAAACAATATTTTATAATTTCCCACTTATCATATTCTGCTAAAAAACTACCTACAATTTTTTCGTTAAAGCCCTTATTTATTAAATATTCCTTTAAATTCTCAGGAATATGAACCTTAAAACTAGGTTCTTCGTTATCTACTGCAATTTCTAACTGCTTATACTGAGTTAATTGATTAATTATATCCTCTTTAGTACTATCAAAAATTATATATACACACCGTTCCTTAACATTGTTTATAAGCACTTCATCTCCAAAGAAATAATCTGATATGATTCCGAAAGCTTTTAAATATTTTAAACCACTTATTAACCTTTCCTTAATTTTAGATGGCTGTTTATCGTAAATTGGAATTTTATTTTTCAAAACCTTAAAACTTCTTTTTATGTATTTTACCTTTTGTTTGTTAGATAAATACAGGTTACCTTTAATATAGGAATATAACCTTCTAGAAAGCCCTCTAGAGGGTAGAGAAAAGTATTCCTTAGGGTTAATGTACTTTATGTACTCATATCTTATATTGTCTATAATAACCCTATTAAACTGTACTTTACATTTTGACCTTACAATTTCACCTTTTATACGTTTTTCACTTTCAAATTCACAATCTAATATTAAGTTAAATCCTTTTCCTTTTGATCTTAAATATTTATCATTTTTTTTATTAAAAATAACTCCTTCACCTAAACTGTGATAAGTAGCATACTTTAATTTATATATTTCTTTAATTAGCCTCTCTAAACTTTTACCACCTGTAGATTTATTCATAAACTTAGCAAGTTCATATAATGTAAACTCCATTTCATCACTAGCAATATCATAAGTGTTAGTAGATTCATCAAAGCAAATAGGTGATATCTTTTGTATGTACAAGCCTATCAAACCATTCCATACATCCATAGTAGTCATATCTGGAATTGAATGTATTATAAAAAGTTCTCTTTTTTTACCTTTACTATCTACCCAAGTTCTATATACTGAAGGATACTTTCGATAATCAATTGGCACTGGTGATTTTTCTAAATCTTCTTTAAGAATTTCTATAGCCCTCTTTACTCCAGTGCTCACATCATATTTTTTTTCTAATTCTCCTATGTTAGTGACTTCTTTTTTGCTAGAAATGAATAAAGGTGCCTCTATAATATTAATATCTATTATACTTGTGTTTTGTTGAATTGTTTTTTTCTTTTCTACATTCCTCATTTTTCATCGTCCCCATAATTAAAATATATTAATAATATATCATAAATTTCTCGTACTTCAAAGAAAATTTCTCGTACCTCACAGAAAGTTTCTCGTACTTTATAGAAAGCATTTGTCGTACTCTGTAGAAAGTTTCTCGTACCTTGTAGAAAATTTCTCGTACTTCACAGAAAAATCGCTTTGCTATCCGTTGATATAAGCCCCTCTAGAAAAATGTAAGTAACATCACCATATTTATACTATAAATGTTATTATACTATATTTATACTGTCTTTTTACTATTAAAAAAAATCACTTATATTCTCTTTTAAATTCATCAAAATATTTTAACTTTCTAAAGTCTCTTATAGTACTTTGAAGCCTATCTTTAAAAAGCTCACTATTCTCATTTTTCTCTTCAAACTCTAACCATAATTTTTTTTGATTCTCCCAGTTTTCTCTCTCATTTTCCGTAATATCTTTATCAAACATATCAAACTGTTTTATTTGTGTTTCACACTTAGAATTTAAATTATCTAAAACAGTATCATAAATTATTTTATATGCTCCCTCATCTTCTTTTTTAAGTTTTTGTATTTCTGTATCTAAATACTTTTGATATTCTATTTCTATAATTCTTTTCCTATCAACAATACTATTCCTTTTTATTTTTTTATTTTTTTCTATAAATTCAATTATATGTTTATGAGTGTTTTCTATATTAATTTTAGTTTTTAAGGAAAAAGTTAACATAGCTGAAAAATCTCTAATAGATTTCTTATTGTTATATTCTTTTTCTTCTAGCCATAAACAATATTTTATAATTTCCCACTTATCATATTCTGCTAAAAAACTACCTATAATTTTTTCATTAAAACCTTTATTTATTAAATATTTCTTTAAGTTTTCAGGAATCTTCATTTCAAAAGAAGTTTCTTTTTTATCAACTTCAATTTCTAGCTGTTTATGATGTGTTAATTGATTGATTACAGATTCTTTTTTACCTTCAAAAATTATATATATACAGCGCTCTTTAACATTATTGATTATCATATCATCTCCAAAGAAGTAATCTGAAATAGTATTAAACTTTATTAGATTTTCTAAAGGTTTTTCTAAACGTCTTTTAAATTCTGAAGGATATTTAAAATCTACTGGTAACTTAGTTGATAATATATCATAGCTTCTTTTTATATATTTATAAACTTTACCCTTTTGTTGATATTTATTATTTTCTATGTAGCTGTACAATCTCCTAGTTAATCCTGAAGGTAAAGAAAAATACAAAGTAGGATTTAGAAATTTTATATACTGACATTTAATATTATCTATAATTAAATTATTAAATTTAACCCAACATTTCTGTTTACCTAATTTCTTTCTAGCATTTTTAACACAATCCATAATTTCTGTAATTTCAAAATCATCTATTAAAGAAATACCTTTTGTTCTACTAACTATATAATCATCAATTTTTTTGTCATATATAGTTCCGCAGCCAAAAGAAAAATATTGAGTTGTTTTTAGTTGAATTATAGCTTCTTTTAATTTGTCAAACATATTTCCGCTAATAGTTACTTTCATAAACTTTGCTAATTCATATAAGGTAAAATACATTGTGCTATTTTGTATATCGTAAGTATTCGTTTCATGATTAAAAGATATTGGGCTTGATTTTTTAATATATAATCCTACTAAAGCATACCAAACATCCATAGTAAAACCATTTGGCAATTTCATAATCGAAGTTGTTAAAAGCTCTCTTTTAAATCCCCTACTATCTTGCCAAGCACGATATTCTACAATAGTATTTTGATTTTCAGGAGCTATAAACTTTAAAATTTTCTTAGCGTCTTTACTAATTTCTTTATCTTCTTCTAGTTGTTTTGCTGTTGTTAACTTCTTAGATTGTTTGAATATAAAAAAAGGTGATTCTAACATGTTTATATCCATAAGAAAGGATTTTTCTTGAATAGTTTTTTGCTTTTTACTCTCTTCTCCCATAATTAAAACTCCTTAAATATTGTACTATTTTCATAAACTATATATTTATATTGTACTATTTAACAAGAAAAAATTAAATACCTTAACTTGATATTGTACTATTTTACAAGAAATATTGTACCTTTTTACAAGTACACTATTGTACTATTTTACAAATAATATTGTACCTTTTTACAAGAAATATTGTACTATTTTACAAAAAAAACTTTGAAACTCAGCTTATATCAATGGTTCCAGAAAGTTTACTATACATCACCATATATATACTATAAATGTTATTATACTGTCTTTTTACTATACTAAAAAATACAACTGATAATTAAACCTTTTTAACTATTAAAAAAGGATATCTTTCTAGAAAAACTTTAATTATTTTTGTTTTTTAGTTACTAGCTCAACTTTCCCAGATAAAAAATAGCCGCTACGGGAAATGATATATTGCTTAGAAACCATTCACTTTAGTAACAAGTTCTAAGCTTTACTCATGTTGAAAAAAGATTTTTTAATTAATATTTAGTAGGAATCAGTAATTAAAAAATAACTTTGTTCAAATGTTTATTAAGCAATTTGTTAACATATCCTTAATAACTTTTATTAAGGATAAAAGTATTGAAAATAAAAGAGGTTATAGAAGGTTAATAAACTTTGTAAGGCTGATAAGAAGATTTATAGCCTTTACATTAAGCCTATATTCCATTCTAAGCTTATTAACAAAACTTTTAGTATCTTTCTATATAAAGAGATTCATTTGCTAGGACAAGCCTTTATTTAGGCTTAAAAACCTACTCAATTAAATATTAAATTTATTCAACCATTATTCATTTTTAATTATTAATTATTTTTTGAGTAATATATCATTTTCCTTTGCTAGACAGTATTCTTTACTTTCAAAAATTGAATTTATATTATATTGAATAGAAAAGGAAAAAAGGCTAACAATATATAAATGTCAGTATATATAGTACTGAAAATAAATATTATATATAAAAAGGCTATGGCTTTAATGCCATAGCTTGGATATAACTAATGTTATGATTGGAGATATTATTGTGGCGATAATACTCCATATCATAAGTTTTTGATTAATTGAAAAATTTTTATGTTTAATTTTCATTTAAATCACCTCTCTTTCCTTATCAATTAAAATTTAGATAACGTCTGTATTTAATCTGAAGTTAATTGAAATTATCCATGAGCTTAACTGTAGGATATTTTAAATTATAGGTGATTTAGTAAGGTGTTATAGAGACACCTTTTTTTTATATTTTTATTTTGTAATTTGTTTTTGCTTGGGTATAGTATATAAGCTTTTAGGTGTGAAAATATACGTAGTAAAAAATTTGAAATGTTAATACAATTTATACATAATATTTTATTCCATACATTCCATATGCATTATTGTTTGTATTTATTTTGTTCAAAAATATAAATTTTATACAACAAGAAATGAATGTTTGTTACGTAATATATAATTTTTCTCAGCTAAACAGTATTCTTTAATATAAAAGTTAATTTAATAATTAAAAAAAGTATATTTTTTACAAAACTAAAAAAAGGAAAAAAATTACATATAGAGAATTATTAATTATGACCCTAATAAAATAAGGTCTTAAAATAAATACATAATAACATTTATTAAGGGTAAAAATATTGATAATAAAGGGTTTTGAGGGGGTTTAATAAGTATTCTATGGATGATAAAAAAGTTTTTGAATGTAAGGAAAGTTACAGCATAGGAGAAGTATGTAATATCATTGAGTGTGAGGATCATGTACTTAGATACATTGAGAAAGTTGTTAATCTTGACATAAAGAGAAATGAACATGGAGAAAGAATTTATACTATTGAAGATATAAATAATATTAAGTTTATATTTAAGCTTAAAGAGGAAGGTCTAAATTATGCTGCAATTAAAAAGGTATTAGAGCACAATTCTGAAGTTGCTGCAGAGATGGAAGAAAAGGAGGAGGAAGAAGAAAAAGAAGAAAGCAAAGAGTTAATGGTTGAAAGTGAAAAATTAGAAAAATTTATGGATGTTATGGGTAATTTAATGGATGAAAAAATACAGCCTATTTATGATGAGATTAGTACTATAAAAGATCAAAATACAAAGTTAAAAGAAGATATTGAAAAGGAACAGGAGAAGCATTTTAGGCAATTGGATGATAAAATTGGTAAGTGGAGAGAAGAGCACAGCAAGAAAAAATCTTTGTTTAGTAGGATTTTTGGCTAAACAGTATTTTTAACCTGTGAAAATTGAGTATATGTTATATATTTTTTTACTCAATCAAGATTTACTTAATTTAGATTTACTAAATCTAAATTAAGTAAATCTTGATTGAGTTATGTTGTTTTTGGTATAATAAAATATAAGAAGAATAATGAATTTATTTTTAATTGTTTAATTTTCGATAGATATTGAAATAAAAATATGATTACTATATTTAACGAAAATTGGATATACATTTTAAAAAAGGAGTAGTAAGGTATGTTTATAGGCAGAAAGTATGAAATGAATATTTTAAATTCACTTTATAAAGAGAATAAATTTCAATTTATAGTTATGTATGGAAGAAGAAGAGTTGGGAAAACAAGGCTTTTAAGTGAGTTTTGTAAAGATAAAGAAACAATATTTTTTGTAGCAGAAGAATACAATGAAAAAGCAGCTCTTGATAAGTTTTCACAAAAAATATTAGAACACTTTGAAATGCAAGAGTTTATATCTTCCTTTGAGACATGGGAAAAAGCATTTTTGTTTTTAGCAAAAAAGGTAAAGATAAAAAACTTGTACTTGTTATGGATGAATTTCCCTATGTTGCCATGAGTAATAAAAGTATTCCTTCTCTTTTACAAAATCTTATAGATCATGAATTAAAAGATACAAAACTTTATATTGTTATTTGTGGATCCTCTATGAGTTTCATGGAAAAAGAAGTGCTTTCTTATAAAAGTCCTCTTTATGGAAGAAGAACTGCACAGCTTAAAATAGAACCTTTTGATTTTTATGACAGCATAAAATTTTTTGAAAATTATAGTTTTGAGGATAAAGTGAAAAGCTATGGTATATTAGGAGGAATACCTCAGTATCTTTTAAAATTTGATAACAACTATTCTGTAGGAGATAATATAAAAAAATATATTCTTGATAAATCAAGTTATCTGCATGAAGAACCTTTAAATCTTTTAAAACAAGAACTTAGAGAACCTGCTATTTATAATTCAATAATAGAAGCTTTAGCTTCTGGTTATACAAAATTGAATGAAGTATCAACTAAGATAGGGGAGCCTACAAGTAAGTGTGCAAGTTATTTAAAAACTTTGATAGAACTTCAAATAATAAAAAGACATGTTCCTTCAGGGGAAAAAGAAACCTCAAAAAAAACTATTTATAAGATACAGGATAATCTTTTTAATTTTTGGTACAAATTTATTTTTCCAAATACTACTTTAATTGAACAGGAAATGATTGATTATATTTATGAAAATAAAATTAAACCTGAATTTAGCAATTATATAGGGCATATATATGAAAAAATATGTATAGATTATTTAAATCGGAAAAATAAAAAAATGCTTCTTCCTTTTGTGTTTGAAAAAATTGGATCATGGTGGGGAAATAATCCTATAAAAAAACGTCAAGAGGAAATTGATATACTTGCTATATCAGAAAATAAAGCGATAATCGGTGAATGTAAATGGAGAAATGAACTTTTGGACATTAATGTAGTGAATTCTCTTATTGAGAAAGCTCAAATTCTTCCTTATGAAGAAAAGCATTATATTTTCTTTTCAAAAAGTGGTTTTACAGAAGCAGTTATTGATTTTTCAAAACATAATCCAAGTATAGAATTGGTTCAAGATCTCTTAAGTTAATATTGTAATTAGGGACGGTTCATTCTTTTAAGCTGTAGTTTAAAGCAATGAACCGTTTCTTTTTTATATTAAATATTAAAATAAATCTTATATTATAAATTATATTAATTAATATATTAATATTTATATTAGAAAATATACTATAAAATAAAAAATGTATGCTGCAGTTGAGAAAAATATTTATTTAGAAATGAGATTATATAAATAATACAAAATCACCATAAAATATATAAAATTTTACAAATAAAGAAGGAATTATCAAAATTTCGTAGAATGTTATTTTATGTAATTAAAATAAAAAGGTTATATAGATTAATATTGGTTATAAATCAAAAACATTATTTATTGTCATATGTAATTGAAAAAATATTGTATTAAAGTGCATATAAATTAGTTACAAAAATGATTATAAGTGTATTTTAATAATTTGAAAGGAAGTTAAATATTGTATATATGATAAGAAATAAATAAGATCACTAGTGATGATAGATATGTGGCAAAAAGGGGGACTATATGCATATTAATAAAAGAGTCAAATTAGCAGTTATAGCCATGATTTTAGTAATATCTATAGGTACATTATTTTATAAAGTATCAAGTAAACCAATTACAGAAGAAAAATGGCTTAAAGAAAATAGTACAAGCATTAATCTAAAAAATGATGACGACTTTTCTGGGTTTGAATTGTTAAAAGATGATTTGGATAAGCATGATGTCTTTTTCACTGGGGAAATGCACGGCGTTGGTATAAATGATGAGTTACATTTTAAATTTTTAAAATATTTTGTAAAAAAAGCAAAGGTAAAAAATTTTCTTATAGAACACTCACCTTGTGAAGGGTATTTTCTAAATAAATATATACAAACAGGTAATATTGAATTTTTAAATAAGTTTTCACGTAATGTTAATTGCAGCAAAGAACAATATGAGAAGTGGAAAGGAATATATAAATTTAATAGTATATTAAATAAAAAAGATAAAATACAAGTAATAGGGATAGATATAAGCGATTCTGATGAAACATATTATTATTTTTTATCATCTATTTTAGATAAGTATAAAATACCAAAAGAGATTTCAAAGGATATCCAAAGCTTTAAAAATTTAAAATCAAAAATGCAAAATAGTTCTTATGAACAAATGGCAAATTTAGTTGGAGATTATAAAAAAAGTGTAGAAAATAATAGTGATTTATACAAGAATTTTTTAAATAAGGATTTTAAAATATTTGAATACGTTCTAGATAATTTTTATTATTGTACAAAATGGAATAACATTACTCTTAAAAGTGAAGAGTTCTTTAAATACAGAGAAGAAAAGATGTATGATAACTTAAAAAAAATATATTCTAATTTGCCAAAAGGTAAATACTACGGACATTTTGGAAATGATCATATACTCCAAAAAGGAAATAATTTAGCAGCATTTATAAATGAAAATAATAAACTAAAAAATAAAGTTTTATCAATACGTACTTTATATGAAAATAGTTTTTCTTTATATTTTTGCAAAGGAGAATATATACCAGTTGATCTTCCTAAATTAAATGCAAAACTCACTGCGTTATTAAATCCTTTAAATAATTCAAATCAAGTGTTATTTAAAATTACAGGAGAAAAATCACCATTTAGTAAAATAAAAGATTCTAAGTATTTTCAATTAGACATGAAAGAGGATAAGAAACCTCTAGAGAAATATTGTGTAAAAGATTATTCTCAATATTTTTTATTAATTCGTAAAGCTAAACCAGTAACGCCAATGAAATGAACTTTTTAAATAAAGATAAAAATATGAAATGAATACTATAAAGAAAATAAAGTTATGTTTACAATTCTTATGATGAAGAATTTGGGGTGATAACAATGAAACAGCTGCTAATATTGAAAAATCCTTATTAGATTTGGAGGAAGTAACTTGTATAGTTGTAACTCACAAGCTTATAGCTAATATTTTAAATAAATATGATGAAATAATAGTATTAAAAAATGGTAAAGTAAGTGAATTTGGAAGTTTTGATGAACTTATGAATAGAAAAGGTTATTTTTATAATCTTTATAATGTAAATGAAAGTTAGGTATGTTATATTTTCAGTTATTTTATTTATAACAACTCTGGGATATATTAAAGTAAAAAAAATTAATACTAATATTTATTTAGATAAGGAGATATAAAAAATGGATTTTATAGGTTTGAGTTTTTGATAACTTAACGTTTGCAGGATAAAAATACTGTCTAGCGAAGGGAAATGATATTTTGCGTAAGAAACATTTGAACAAAGTTTACAAGTTCTTAGCTTTACGAATTTGAAAAAAGTTATTTTTTAATTACTGATTCTTATGGAATATTAATTAAAAAATCTTTTTTCAATATGAGTAAAGCTTAGAACTTGTTACTGAAGTGAAAGGTTTCTAAGCAAGATATCATTTCCCGTAGCGGCTGTTTTTCATCTGCGAAATTTGAGTTAATGATAACTAAAAAATATAGAAATTGAGGTTATATGTATGGATATTGTGAAAATTAATAATGCAACAAAATATTATATAAAGAAAAAGAATAAATTTTATGCCAATAATAATATAAGTTTTAACATAAAAGAAGGAGATATAGTTGGTTTTCTAGGAAAAAATGGAGCAGGTAAAACCACATTAATAAAGAGTATATGTAATTTGATTAAGTTAGATTCTGGTTCAATATGTATAAAGGATAAGAGAATAGATAAAAACCCTAAAGTAGTACATGACAACATAGGTGTAGTACTAGAAGGAGCTCGTAATCTATATAATTTTTTAACAGTAGATTATAATTTGAGATATTTTTCCTATTTAAACAAAATCAATGATTCACAATTAGAAAGTAGAATAAAGAAATTACTTGAGATGTTTGAATTAACACAAAAGAGAAAAGAAGTTGTTAATAATCTATCTAGAGGTATGCAGCAGAAGGTAGCTATAATAATAGCTATGCTTAAAGATCCAGATATTTTAATTCTAGATGAGCCTACTTTGGGATTAGATGTTGTGTCAAAAACAAAAATGAAAAATTTATTAAAAAGTCTTAAAGATAAATATGGAAAAACAATAATAATTAGCTCACACGATTTAGATGTAATAGAAAATGTTTGTAATAAAGTAGTTATATTTGAAAAAGGTAAAGTTATAAAATATGGGTCTATTTCTGAATTGAAGCTTAAAGAATCTGAAGACCGCTATGAAATTGTATTAAAATCAAGTGAAGCAGTAAATCTTAAAGATATTTCTTTTGAAAAAGAGGAAGGAGTTATTAAATTAGAAACTACAAATTTAGAACAGATTTTTAATAGAGTTAATACGGAAAATGTAATTAAAGTAGAAAAGAAAGTTAAAAGTTTAGAATCATATTTAGTATAGTTTTAGGAGGACATGGACATGCTCAATTTAATAAAAGCAGAATTAACAATGCTTTATGGAGAATTAAAAAATTATTATGTAAATTATATATTTTTTAATATAAGTATATTAGTAACTTTCGTTGGACTTTTTTATGCCTTTCCACTTAAGGACAAGCAGTCGTCATTAATATTACTCATTGCTTTAGTTGCATGGCAATTATGTAATTCTGCTTTAGGATATATAGGTTATGTAGTTCAAGATGAGTCTATTTTAGGAACATTAGAACAAATTTTTATGACTAGAACAAAAGTTACCACTGTATTTTTTTCTAAAATATTGGTTAATGGGTTATTTAATTTAGTTAAGGCATTAATAATATTTTTTATATGTATATTTGTATTTAACGTAAAGACTAGCTTACTTAAAATTAGTTTTATAAATTCTTTAGAAATAATATTTTTTATAATTGTAACTGTTTTTAGTTTTTATATATTAGGTCTTGTTTTTGGGGGATTATCATTATTTCTAAAAAGAATTCATTCTGTAATAGGGGTAATAACATACTTTTTATTATTTTTCACTGGAATAACAATAAAAATTGAAAGTTTGCCTTGTGTACTAAGAGGTATAAGTTATACATTACCTATTACTTGGTTAAACAAAATTATATATGAGGTTGTAACTTTTAAGAGTATAAATATGAATACTTTTATATTTTTCACTATAAGTTGTCTTGTTTTTATATTTTTAGGATGTTATGTATTTTTTATGTGTATTAATAAAGCAAAAAAATTAGGAAAGCTAGGACAATATTAAGAAATATATAAGGGACGGTTCATTCTTTTAATCTGTAATTTAAAAGGATGAACCGTATCCTTTTATATATTAAAAGTTAAAATAAATTTTATATTATAAATTATATTAATTAATATATTAGAAAATATATTAACTTAACTTTCCCAGTAAAAAAATACTGTCTAGCGAAGGGAAATGATATCTTGCGTAAGAAACATTTGAACTTGTTACTGAAGTGAAAGGTTTCTAAGCAAGATATCATTTCCCGTAGCGGCTATTTTTTATCTGTGAAGGTTGAGTACATTAATTTATAAACTAGTAAATTGAATAAAATTAATATGTAAGGTAAAATATTATTTAAGAGAAATAATATAAAGTAATTAAAACAATCTGAAAGATAGTGGAGGTATTATAGTGAATATATATCACGGTAGTGATGTTATTGTTGAAAGACCTAAAATTTTAGAAAGTAACCGTATGCTTGATTTTGGAATGGGTTTTTATACAACAAGCAATAAGAAGCAAGCTATTCGTTGGGCTGAAAAGGTAAGTTTACGAAACAATACAGGTAAAAAATTTTTGTCGGTATATAACTTTAATATAGAAAAGGCACAAAAGGAACTTAATATCATAGAATTTACACTACCTGATGAAAAATGGTTAGATTTTATTACTGCAAATCGCAGCGGAAAAGAAATTTCAGAACAATATGATATTGTAATAGGTCCTGTTGCTGATGATAATGTATATTTGACTGTAAAACTTTTTGAAACTGGTGTCCTTAATAAGAAAGAAGCTGTAAAACGATTAAAAGTAGAAAAACTTTTTAATCAAATATTATTTCATACAGAGAAATCATTAGTATTTTGTACATTTGATCATTATGAAGATTTAGGAGTGAAAAGTGATGGATAAAAGAAAATTTGATGCAGTGTTTCCAATAATATGCTCTGATCTTGCAGAGAAAATTGCAGTAAAATTAAATTTATCTGATGAGGAGGCTGTAACACAACTTTATTTCTCACATTTATATGAAATATTAGAACAGGAGAAAACAAAGTTATGGCAATACAGCACTGAAAAATTATTTGAAATGTTTCTAGAAGAAAAAAATATGGGGAAGATAATCTTTCCTGAAGTATAAAGGGTGAAATAATGAATAGAATTATTGATTTTACAGTTTTTTGCGTTGAAAGTTATAAGCAGGCACATAATATGACTGGTAAAGCTGTAGTTAAAACTTTTAACCAATATAAAGTTTTTGAATATATAAAAAATTTTTATGATGTGCTTCATTCTACGGGACAGAAATATATTGTGGAAGACATTGATGTATATATTAAGTCAAGAAGAAGTTAATTGCACAAAAATAGGGGACGGTTCATTCTTTTAATCTGTAATTTAAAAGGATAGACCGTCTTTTTTTATATATTAAAAATCAAAATAAATTTTATATTATAAGTTGTATTATAAATTATATTAATTAATATATTAGAAAATATATTAATTAATATTTTCATGACTTCATTTATTTACATATTAGATATTATGTAAATAAACAAAAAAGTAAACTCAGATAAAAGGAGTTTTAATTCAAAAAATAGAATAAATACTTACAAATAATAAAACATTTTACATAATATGATAGTAACTAGAAAGGAGAATGTGACATAAAAAATCGTATCACATAAGATAGAAAATGAAAAAATATATTTTAAAGTTAAAATCCATAATATTTATAAAAATAATAAGTGATAGCATTTATATTGTAGCTATTGCAGGAATACCTTACATTATTAAAATGTTGTTTGATTATGATTTTTCAAAAGGAAGCAGTGGTGTAGTAAAATTAATTTTATTATATTTATTTGCAGTAGGAATTGGCATGGCTTTTCAATATATAAGTCAATTACATGCATGGAAATTAGAAAGAAAATTTAACTTATTAATTAGAGGAGATATTGTTAAATCCATTTTAGAATATGATTATAAAAAATTTATTGAAAGAAAGATAAGTGAGTATATTTCAATTATAAATAATGATGTTGAGGTATCTTACAAATACATATCTAGTGCGGTTGATATGGTTCAATCAATTATTCAAATTTTTATTTATGGATTTTATATGTTTTCCATAGATAAAAGAATAGCAATCATAATTATATGTTGTTCATTGTTAACATTATTTTTACCAAATTTAACAAGTAAGGAGTTATCTAGTAGAAGAAAAGAGCATTTAGATTATGTAGGGTCATATATTGGGAAAATAAAAGATTTATTAGAAGGTTTTACAAATGTGAATTATGAAACAAAAGATAAAATATTAGATAATCACAATAAAACACTTTTAAAAACGGAAAATAAACTTTTATATTATGGTAAATTCAGTACATTTGCTAATGTCTTCAATGGCATTTGTATGTATTTATTAGATATTTCTGCTTTTGTTTTGGTGGCTGTTTTATTGCTTAAAAAAGAAATTACTATAGGAACTGCAACAGCAACTATAGCATACATTAAAGAATTTACATGGCCTATAAGATACATAATTAATGATCTAACAACTATGAAATCAACTAAAGGGATTAATGAAAAATTGATTAAATTAATAAATGAAAAAGGGGACACTTTAGATAAAAAAATAGATTTTAATTCAAATATTAAGTTTTCTAATGTTAGTGTTGATTTTGATAACTTTAAAATGGATAATTTTAATTTTACTTTTGAGAAAGGTAAAAAATATGCAATTATAGGGCATAGCGGTTCTGGAAAATCTACAGTAATTAATTTGTTAATGAAGTATACAGAAAGCTCATGTGGGAATATAACTATAGACGGGGAAGATATTAGGAAAATTGATTGTAACGGAATTATAGCATGTATCAATCAATTTGAACATGTATTTGCTGATGATTTTTTAAATAATGTTACCATTTTCAAAACTTATGAAGAAGAAAAAGTTGGGGACATCATAAATTATTATCAATGTGATAAACTTAAAGATATTAGCAGAAAAGAAGATTGTACAGAGCTAAGTGGAGGAGAAAAGCAGTTACTTTCATTAGTGAAAATGAAGTTGTTAAATAGAGATATAATGATATTAGACGAACCATTTTCTGCTTTGGATTTTGTAAATACACTTTTGATGCAAAACAAAGTGTATACGCTAGACAAGAAAACTATGATAGTAGTTACTCATGATTTATCTGAAAATAATTTAGCTTATTTTGATGAAGTAATAATAATAGATGATGGACACATCATTAAAAGCGGAGCTTCGAAAGAAGTGTTAAAATCTGAAGAATATAATACATTAATCAGTGATGTAAGTTAGTTTCACTAGGGGACGGTTCATTCTTTTAATCTTTGATTTAAGAAGATGAACCGTCTGTTTTTATATATTAAAAATTAAAATAAATTTTATATTATAAATTATAATAATTAATATATTAGAAAATATATTAAAAAACATATTAATTTTAAATATTTATTATTTTAAAAGCTTTTTATTCAGATATTTTAAAATTATAATTAATAAAATAAAGTATATAAGATTTAGAGTATATTTAAATCTACTTTTTGATAAAAGAAGCCAAAGGAATTGTATTGTACATAATATGGTATAAATAAATAAGTATTTACCATATATTTTTTTATCTGTGAAATTTTCATTGAAGTTAATAATAGCAATTTTTTGAATAGAAAAATGTTCTAATAAAGTTGTTTTATTTTTATAGTAACAAATAGCTACAGTGAAATTAATAAATAAAAAAGAGAAAATAAGTATAATCATTATAAAAAACATAAAGCAGGCCCCTAAAAATATAGTGAGAGTTAATAGGAAAAAATATTTTAAAATATTATACCATTTAGTAATTTAATTCCTACCCCAAATTACTCTTCAAAAAAACCTCTTTCTTATCTTCCTCAGTAATACCTATATATCTTAAGGTATGAGATTTAGAGGAATGATTTAGAATGGTCATCAAAAGCTCTATAGAAGTTCCACTTTGATAGGCATGATATGCAAAGGTTTTGCGTAATGTGTGAGTTCCTATTTCTCCATAAACTATGTTTCCATCCATATCCCTAGTTACAATACCAACTTCTTCAGCAGCATTATTTAATATGTTCCAGGCCTGCTGGCGGGAGATTGGTTTGTTTTTGCCTTTTCTACTTCTGAAAATATAGGTATCTCTATCAAGAGGTTGGTTTTCTAACACATAGGTTTCAATTACTTTCTTTACAACAGCTCCAATGTAGAAGGTATTGGTTTTACCTGTTTTCTTTTCAGTAACTTTAACATAAGGTTTTATATTTCCCTTTGGAGTTAATATGTCTTTGAACTTTAATTTTAAAATGTCACTTATTCTAAGTCCTACATTTATTCCTAATATAAACAAAAGTTCATTCCTTGTGCTTTGGTTTCTTAAAACACTTCTTATGTTTCTTATGGTTTTTATATCTTTTATTGGTTGTACCGTATTCAATATTTTTTCCCCCTTTAAAATGGAATAAATTGTATATTAAATAAAATTAATATTTATATAATAAAAAATATTTATTAATAATATTTTTATATAAATTATAAATATTAAATAAAAATAATAATTGTTTAATGAAGTATATACTATTAATGTTCTTATAAATAATACATATTAAATAAAATATATACTTAACTAATAAAAATAACTTAATAATAATATTTAAACATAAAATGTTAATGCTAAATAAAAAAATATTTATTTAACAAAAATACTTTTTTAACTAAAATAATTGTATAATCTAAAGAATCATATAATAAATATTTTTATGCAATTTAAATATTTATATAACTTAAATTTTTATATGATAAAAATATTTAATCGATAATAATATTTATATATCTATAAATATTTAGTAAAAATAATATTTAATTAATAAATAAATTTAATAAATAATATTTTTTATATGTTATTAATTATCCACTAATATAAATATCTTTTTAATAATATGTACTATCCATGTTATTTTTGTAAAATATTCAATAAAATTACTTAATTTATATAGTTTTCAAGCAAAAGAGAGAAAAATCTCTTATATGACATATTATAATATTTTTTATTAATATGTCAAATTCACATGTATACATATTAAAAAGTGGTTTTGAGCCCTTGAAAAGCCTAGATTCTGAATTTGACATAACATCATTATGTCAGATTCGGAAATTTGGTATTATAAGTAAACAAATTTAACCAATATACTTTAAATTAAAGAGCATTTTACACATTTACTATTAAAATACTATAAAGATTAAAAATAACAGAAATAAAGTCGAACATACGTTCTTGTAAAAATGAAACAAAAGTGGTAATATAAAAGTAGTCATTAAGACATCAGGGAGGAACATATATGGAAGAAAATAATATTGATTTAAAAAAAGATAAACAATATATAGAAGCAATAGATATGGTTTCACATTATTTTGATAAATTGCTAGAATCTTTAAGTTCTGAAGAAGCAGAAGAAAAATTCAAAAGTTATATAAAGAAAAAAAGATACAGTTCCTCTTAATCTGTACCTTTTTTAAATATATCATTTAGAATAGAGAATAATTTTTCAGCAGTTAGATCTTCTTTACTTTTTATCTTTTTATGTTCTATCAATAAATCTATAAATTCTTTAGATAAATCCCTAGAAGTTTTAGAATTTGAAGTAGTAGGATCACTTTTACCTAATAAATAATCTGTTGATACTTCAAAAAAATTTGCTATCTTTACAAAGTCTTCTGCTTTTTTAGGTTGACGCTTCCCTGATTCATACATGGACATAGTTGATTCGCTATATCCTAATTTTTGGCCTAATTCTTTTAATGTCAATTTTTTTTCTAATCTTAATTTTTTAAATCTATCTTTAAATAAAGTCATAATGTTCACCTCATAAAATTAATTATACTTTACTATTAGCAAAGATTCAATGATTTATAGGTATTATTGAAAGCTTTGTTTTGTCATTTCTTATAAATTTCAAGCTTAATTTCACAGTTAGTAAATTTAAAATTTGTAGTTAGTATTTAATCTTTAAATTCAATTAAAAATGGCTGAAGTACAGGGTCTATATACAATATTATTAAAATAATATTTTTACATTAAGTAAAGAAAGTAATCGATATACTTGACTATATGTAAATATAGATATATAATACATTACATAAAGTAAAGTTTACAAATAGAATAGTTAATTTTTATCATAAGTAAAAATTTTAAACCTTAAAAGAATATTTTTTTGTATTCAAACTTTACTAAGTGTAATGACAAATTAGATTAAGAATTGTGGAGGATTATATATGAATATAGAAAAAGTACTGAAAAGTTATAAATTAAAGAAAAGTTTAGTGGAAAGTGCATTAGAGAGAATAAAAGCTTATGAATTTTCACTAGATCATCCAGAGGTAATAGAAAATTACTACACTAAACTGAATATGGAAAGTTCAATACCAAAGAGTTCTTATAGAAAGGGTTCAATAGTTGAAAACATACTTGATAAAAGAGAAATTACAAATGAAAATATTATGAAACTAATACAAAAGGAAAGATCAAGAATATTTTTTACTAAATTAGAAGTGGAACAAATAGAGAATTCACTTAATGCCCTTACAGATGAGGAGAGATTTATTATTGAATGTAAGTATTTTGATAATATGTTTTGGAGAGATATAGAAATAAAGTTCAATGACAAGTTTAGAGAAGATAACTACATAACTGTAGCTGGTCTTAGAAAGATAAATAGTAAGGTATTAAATAAATTAAGAAGTATTATAGCTCCTTTTTATGAAGAATAAGTGTACAAGCAGTATTGGGTTAAAGTTAAATTTATAAAATTCCTATTTATGCTAATGCTTATTTATTTACATTAGTTAAGTTTAGCACTGTTGCAATTTTGGATGAGAGATTCTTGGTTTCACATGAAGTAAAACTTTATTTGAAGCCAAGAATCTTTTTTTATGAAAGGGATTTTACTTGAAATCAACACTATTTAATAAAGTATCTATTTTGTAGCAGAAAGGGGGCAGCTTAGAAACAGTTTTTATGTCCATAAGATTATATACTGGTATTGTTAAAAAAAACAAAAACAAATAGGAGGTATTTGATATGTCAAAATCAGATGTTTTGTACAATGTAAAATCTGTTGTTTTAACAGAAATCGATGAGGTTACAGGAATGGAGGTGAAAGATAAAAAGCCAATCAATCTTGTTTGTGATAGCGAAGTCGAATTAAAACCACTTGTTAGTAAGGGAAATGAAAAAACTCTTAGAACTGATACAAAAATATTAGCTGTAGCAAAAACTCCAAACTTACTTTATGGATATGATTTCAAAATGAAAAATACCATATTTAATGTTGAGGTTGCATCATTAATTGAAGGTGGAAAAATCATTTATGATGAAAAAGATCAAACTAAGATAATAGGATATGAATCACCAAGACTTAGGGATGGAGCTACAATGAAACCTTTTAAAGCAGATATATATGTAGCTAATTATGAAGGAAGTTCTATTAAAAATTATGTTAGGATAACTCTTAATAAATGTATGGGTCAAGCACCTAAGATTACATTTAAAAAGGATTTCTTTGCTCCAGAGTTTCAAATTACAGCAATGGAAAATACAAAGGCTAATTTACCTATAAAAACAGTTTCTTACGTAGATGCATTACCACAAGAACAATAAACATAAAGAATAGGAGGAAAATTAAATGGCAGTAACAACTTTAGATAAGATAAAAGAAATTGCAACTCCTGAGGTTAAATTAAGTGGTTGGAATGGAGAAACTTTTGTGTGCAGATTAAAAAGAGTGAGTATGCTGGATTTATTAAGTAAAGGAAAAATTCCTAATTCACTTTTGGGAGCTGCATCAGAATTATTCCAAGGCAAAAGACAACCAAGTGAAAATGGGGATATAAAAGAGATTGCACAAATAATAGATATATTTGCAGAAAATGCTCTTGTAGAGCCAACTGTAGAAGACTTAAATGAAATTGGTGTTAATCTTACTGATAATCAAAAGATAGAGATTTTTAACTACTGTACTGAAGGAATAAAGAAATTAACTCCCAGTGATAAAAAGCAGGAGGATTCTAGAGATAATTAGTATGGCAGAAACTTGGAAAGTAAGGCCAAGTGAATTGCTTAAATTGGAAGAGAAATATGGAGATTATACAAGCTACTGTTTTGACAGTGCTTGTATGTATATTGTTAATGAATTGAAAGAGGAGCGAACTCCTAGATTTTTAGAAGACGCTGCAGAAAATACAGGCCTTCAAACTTTGTTAGGGTAATGAATGTTATTTTCTGCATAAAGTAATTATTTGACATAAGTGTATGTAGTCAGTCAATAAAGAGAGAGATAAGAAAAGGAAAAAGTACTCTAAACTCCGATAAATGATATCTTGCTACAAAACCTTTAACTTCATAAAGTAATTCTAAGTTCTAAAAATTACTAATTATTTGTTAAAATGGTTTTTACGCAAAATATCATTTATCTATGTTAATAGTTATTTTTATGGCGCGAAGGTTGAATTATGAGAAAATGATTCTTTTGAAATTTGTAAGACTAAGAACTTTTTAGTAAATAAATCAAAAAGATTAAAGAATAAATAACCACTGTGTTTTCTTAAGAAAAATTTTGATTTCTAAAAATTAAATTTCAATTTATTATTCCTTGAGAAAGGAGGGAAGTATGTGGAGTATAGTGTACAAGCAGTTATAAATACTAATATGGATATATTAGTACAGAATTTACAAAGTGTAGATGAAAAAGTTAAGAAAACAGGAGAAGTATTTAATGATTTAAAACAATGTGGAAACATTATTTCTGAACTTGGACAAAAGATTAATATTTCACTTCCAGCACCACTTGAAAAAGTAGCACAATCTGTAGAGAAAGTATTTAGTAAAGTTACAGAAAAAATAGGTGGTCCTGTAAGTAAATCTTTTGATAAATTTGCTCAAGAAGTAGGATCTTCTGCAAAAGAAGCTTTTGGAAAGGTATCTTCAGAGGTTAATAAACTCCAAAAGGCTTCAGAAGAGTTAACAAAGCTTGGTAAAGGCTTAAATGATATGAAATCTGGATTTATAAAGGTTAAAGGAGCAGTACAAAATTTTGATATAAAAAATACTTTGAAAGCATGTAAAGACTTATCAGCAGGATTTATTGATATTTGTAATAATGGGAATACAGTTTATCAAAGTTTTAAAAATTTAAAGGAGATATTTGGGAAACAAAAAACTAAAGATGCAAATAAGTCTTTTGCTGATTTAAGTAAAAGTATCAAAAAATCTACTGTAGCTCAAAAGCTTTTTAACCTTGCAGCTAAAATGAACCCTTTAGGTATATTAGTTACAATTATTTCTACATTAATAATCACTCTTGTTGGATTATATAAAAACAATGAAAAAGTAAGAAAATTTATAGATAAAGCCTGGAAAAGTATACAAAAAACCATTTCTACAGTTATAAAAACTGTGAAAAACGTAATAGTTACAACATGGAACAAAATTAAAACTACAATTACTAAAGTTATGGATTCCATTAAAAAAACAGTATCAAAAATATGGAATGACATTAAAAAGGTAACAACAACAATATGGAATGGTATCAAAATGTTTTTGAGTGCTTTTTTCACAGGATTAAAAACTATAATTACAGGTGCAATAAATATTATCAAATCTATAATCACAAATGCATGGAAAATAATTAAAACTGTAACAACAACAGTATGGAAGGCAATTAGCACTGTTACTACAACAGTATGGAATGGAATAAAAGGATTTTTGCAGGGATTAATAAATACTATAAAAACCATAATTACAACTTGTATAAAAACTATAAAGACTGTAATTACAACAGTGTGGAAAACAATACAAACTGTTACTACTTCTATTTGGAATGGAATAAAAGGATTTTTACAAGGGTTGTTTAACACCATTAAAAAAATAGTTACGACTTGTATAAAAACCATAAAAACTGTAATTACAAAGGCTTGGACTACAATAAAAAATGTAACTAGTAAAATATGGAATGGAATTAAAAAATTCTTTAGTACCATATTTGAAAAAATAAAAAAAATAATAAAAACTTGTATAGATAATATAAAGAAAGTAATTACGGATGTTTGGAATGGAATTAAGGAGGTTACTTCTGATGTATTTAATGGTATGAAAAATACAATTTCAAATATATGGGATTCCATATCTTCTGTAGTAACACAAATTAAAGAAACTATTATACAAGGATTTAATGAAGCAATAGATTTCATAACAGGTCTTCCAGAAAAGGCTTTAGGTTGGGGAAAAGATATAATTATGGGGATAGTTGATGGAATAAAAGGTGCAATCCATCATGTTGTAGATGCTGTAAAAGATGTAGCAAGCACAATTAAAAGATTTCTACATTTTTCAGTTCCTGATGAAGGTCCTCTTACAGAATATGAAAGCTGGATGCCTGATTTTATGCAGGGATTGGCTGATGGTATTAGAAGTAATAAAAGCTTAGTTACTGATGCTGTTAAGTCTTTAAGTGAAGATATGAACCTTGGAATAGAAGGAAACTTAAATAATAATTTAGTTGTTAGAGGTTTAAAAGCAGAGTCTAAACCTTCAGTTAACATAAATATAACTGGAAATAGATTTAGTGATAAAAATGATATTGATTATATGGTAGAACAATTGAGGAGGGTAAAAATATGAAAGATCTATTAAAAATAAAGGGACAAGTTAATTTAATTCTTAAAGATAAAGAAGGCAATATAAAAAAAGAGGTTAAAAATCATAATTTAATTGTTAGCAAAGGAAAGGATGGTATTGCAGAACAGTTATTAGATTCTCCAACTATTGCAAAACCAGCTTATATGCAGATTGGAACAAATGACACAAAGCCAATTTTAAATGATACTTCATTGAAAGCTGCTGTAGGGCCAAGAGTTAGAATTGGAAAGCAAAGAAAGCTTAATGTTGTAACTTATAAAGGAGTGTTTGGCCCAGGACAGGGAACTGGAACTATAAAAGAAGCTGGAATATTTAACGCCCAAACTGGAGGAGTTTTATATGCAAGAACAGTTTTTGGAGTAATTACAAAAGGTTCTGAAGATACCCTTGAAGTTACATGGAGTTGGACTATAGGTGCTTAATATTTCACCATTGATTAAAAGGAGGTGAACAAGTTGCCCTATGGATTTAATTACTACAAATTTGATGTAAATAGATTTGATGAGAAGAAAAATTCATTAAATCCCTCAGATATTATTAAGCTATCTGAAATTTATAAAAAGACTATAGAAAAACTTCAAAAAGATAATATTGTTATTAATGATAAAACAGTAGATAAAGTGTATAAGAATTTAAAAGAGATAGTTAATATAGCTGATAAAAATTATATTTCATTAAATAAGGTATTAAATGAAAAGGAAATTATAAGTGAGTCTATAGTTAATAATATTAAAAAATATTTAGATACAGATATTAAAGTAAATGATTATATAGCAAATAATTCTCATAAAACTTTAAAGGATAAAAGTAATATTTCTGATACATTAACCAGAAAGATTAAACCTAATTTTAAAGATAAATTAAATATAGAAGAAAAAGATATTTTTAATGTTCATCATAAAAATAACACTAATATTAATGTAGCTGATTCTGAAACTAAAAATTTTGGTAAACTTTCAAAAGATATAACCAGTGTTTCTGATACATCAAATAGAATAATTAAGCCTCATCCAATGGATTTACTAAATATTGAAGAGATTAAGAAATTCAGTGTTGGACATAAAAAAAATACTAACATTAATATAGCTGATGATGTACAAGCTAAAATAAAAGAAATCCCTGTAATTATTTTTATAAAGGGTATTACAGTGAATTTTTCAGATTTTAAAATAAAATACAGTTCAAACAATATAATATCTACTTGCAGTTTTACTGTAGAAGATCCCAGCGATACAATTTTAGATATTTGTACACAAAGGGCAGAGGTTAAAGTTATTTTGCTTGATAAGGACATATCTTATTTTGGAGGAAGGATAGTGTCAAACCCTATAAAAGCTTATGGAACACTAAAAACTTTAAGTGTAACAGTTGAGGATTATACATCGGAAAGTGCTGATTTTATAGTTGCAGAAAGCTATAGGGGAAAGGTAACAGACATAATAAAATCTATGTGGGAGTCATATTACGAATATGACTTCCTAACAGATATATATCCTTCCAGTGAAGAAATTGAAGTTAAGTTTAATTATGAAACATTATTTGATGCAACAGAATATCTTGTAAAGTATTTAGGATGGCATTGGTATGTTGATTTTGACGGCTATACTAGAGTGTTAAAGGTTTTTCCTCCTAAAACTAATTTATATAAAGCTACTATAAATCAAGATAAAGTTTTATATGAAACTTGTAATTTTACTTTGGATAATAACATTGTAAATGCAGTTTATTTCTTTGGAGGAGAGGCAAAAAGTGAATTTATAACTGAAAGGATAATTTCTGATGGGGTTAATAATGTATATAAACTTTCCTATAGCCCTATTGAAATAAAGTCTTTATATGTTGGAGATTGCAGTCAAACTTTTGGAGTTGAAAATTCGGAAGACAATAAGGAATATGATGTAGTAGTAAACTGTAGTGAAAAAACTTTGAAATGGAAGGATGATAAGAAACCTTCTAAGGGTATAGAGATTAAAGTGGTTTACAAATATTCTTATCCTATTGTTGTTTATATGGAAAATGAAGCTTCTATTGAACAGTATGGAAAGATTGTAAAACGTATTGAGAATAGTAAAATAGCTACTCCATATCAGGCAAGGAAAGCAGCAGAAAAGTATATAAATGAAAATTCTCAACCTAAGTTTACAGGTTCTTTTCAAACATTAGAGCCTGGAATAAAAGCAGGAATGTATGTTAATTTAGATCTTCCGAGGTATAAAGCTGTAGGTGTTTTTTATGCTGCAGAAGTTGAGATTAAAAAGGAAGCTCAGGTTTTAGTTAAAAAGGTAAAGCTTAATAAAGTTATGGATCCAGCAGTTATTTATGCTGGAAAGTTAAAAGAGCTTTCAAAAAGGATTACTAATCTGGAAAATGAGAAGAAGGAAAATGTTATAGTTAATAGGTTTAAGTGTATTTCTCAAGATATTATATTGAAGGATGAAGTTTATTCAAGCTTTGGAAGGAGTGGTAGTTTTGTCTTTGATGAAGCAAAATGGAACCGTGCAGATTTCTCCTAATGTAACTATAGTGATGGATGGTAATGGAAACAGGTATAAGAATAGTTTGTCTCAGGATGGATTATTGTATATAGCAAATTATTTATTAGGCAATATTGAAGAAAAGATTAATTATATTGCAGTGGGTGACAGTAAAGAGCAGACAACAGTTAATACTAAAAGGCTTGGAAATGAAAGGTTTAGGAAGCCATTTACTGATTCTTATCTGAATGGTTTGGATCCTTATTTTGAGACTTTTTTTAGTGTTTCTGATGCAAATTTTGACTGGAAGGAAATGGGGCTTTTTGCTCATGGAACTGAAGAGAAAGATAGTGGAATTCTTATAGCTAGGGTTCTTGTAAATGAAAGGAAAACTAATTCAAAAACGGCTTCTGTAACATGGAAGTTTAGGATAAGTAATCCGTAGTGCCACTGCCTGTGAAGTAAATATCTATATAGTGTTAGGAATCGTGTCACTTCAGTAACAAGTTCTAAGTCTTACTCATATTCAAAAGGAGATTTTCTTATAAATATTCCAGAGGAATTAATTATAAGAAAATAACTCTTTTGAAATTCGTAAGACTAAGAACTTGTAAACTTTGTTCCAATGATATCCTATACACTATATAGATATTTACCACAGGCAGAAGATTGCAAATCCATAAATAAAAAGTGGTATAAGAACAGGAATCCTTCACACACATCACTGAATAGTAATCCTAAACTTCGATAAATGATATTTTGCTACAAAACCTTTAACTGCATAAAGTAATTCTAAACTCTAAAAATTTAACATTGCTAAAAAACTCAAACTCGCTACACTCAAACAATGAGTTTTTCTTAACGCAATGTTAAATTTTTAGAGCAAGAATTACTAATTATTTGTTAAAATGGTTTTTACGCAAAATATCATTTATCTACGTTAATACTTACTTTTATGATGTGAAAGTTGAATTATGAGAAAATAATCTCTTTTAAATTCGTAAGACTAAGAGTATGTAAATGTCGTTCAAAGATTCCTTAATCTTATACACTTTTTATTGACTGGCAATGTATGCGGGGGTGAAAATAGGTAGACGATAATTGGAATTGTGTTACTTCACTGAATGGTAATCCTAAGCTCTAAAAATTACTGATTCAAGTTTCGCAGGTGAAAAACAGCCGCTACGGGAAATGATATCTTGCTAAGAAACTTTTCACTTCAGTAACAAGTTCTAAGCTTTACTCATGTTGAAAAAAGATTTTTTAATTAATATTCCGTAGGAATCAGTAATTAAAAAATAACTTTTTCCAAATTCGTAAAGCTAAGAACTTGTAAACTTTGTTCAAATGTTTCTTACGCAATATATCATTTCCCTTCGCTAAGCAGTATTTTTTTACTGCGAAAGTTGAGTTACTAATTATTTGTTAAAATGGTTTTTATGCAAAATATCATTTATTTACATTAATAGTTACTTTTATGCTGTGAAAGTTGAATTATGAAAAAATAATCTCTTTCAAATTCGTAAGATTAAGAGTACGTAAATGTCATTCAAAGATTCGTTAATCTTATATACTTTTTATTGACTGGTAATGTATACAGGGATGAACATGTAGAAGGTGTTAGGAATAGTGTTACTTCATATCATAAATAAAGTATAAAGATTAAAGAACAAAGAATAAATATGGAAGTTTTTCTTTTAGAAAAACTAAATTTAAGGAGGGAGTTTTATGGCTTATAATAAAGAGAATATAAATACTGGTGAAGTTATTAGCTCCAAATGGGGTAATAAGGTTGAAGAAGGTATTTATAGTGCACATAAGAATATAGAAGGGGTAAAGTCGCAATTGGCTGATAATGCGAAGATTATAAGTACTACACAAGGTAAAGCCAATAGTGCATATGAAAAAGCTGAGCAGGCTTTTCAATCTGCCAGTAATGGGAAAAATAGTATTGCACAAGCTATTACTGGCAAAGGAGTTAGTGCAAATAAAAATGATACATTTAATGTATTGGCAAGTAAAATAGGACAAATAAGTACAGCTATAAAATTTAATTCTGATACACCTGTATTTAAAACAGATGCTAATTTGAATTATATGGTGTTTGGTAAAGAAGGAACAACAACTCATTATTATGACATTCCTCCCTGCAAGTATTTTTATTTTGCAGGAGCTATAGAGGGAGAGGCAAATGAAAGAAATGGATATCACGATCGACCAGGTGAAAGTGATGTTACTACATCAGTTACTATTAAATTTAATAAAACTCAAAAGGAAATACAGTTAATGCATTTACATGTTGATTGTTGTAGGGGATATGCTACATCAAAAATATATGGATTAACATTGCAACAAGGAGAAGATAAAAGTTTACTATTTGCAAATCAAACTAAGCTTGAAATTCATAACGCTAATGAAGAATATGATATGTCAAAAGGAATTCAATTTGAATTTTACCAACATGGCAGAGGGGGTGCCACTGATCATGGAGCAAAGATGGTTGGTAAAATACTAGCCTATTAGGAAGGTTATTTAAAATGAAGTCAGAAAATAAGACAAAAGAAATAAAGGTTAGAATTATAGAAATAGGGAATATTCAAAATACTACTAGTATGCGATAGGCATATATTACGACAATCTCAATTACAAAAAACTTAAACAACAAATTAATTATAAAGACAATAAATACGACTTTAAAGAGTCTTTTTTTATTGCCTTTTTTATTAAAAATTCAACTTTCGCAATAAAAAAATACTATTTAGTGAAATGAAAAGTTTCAAAACAATATATTATTTTCCGCAGCGGCTGTATTTTTATGTGCGAAAGTTGAGTTAAAAATTTTAAGAGGTAGGTATTATAGATGGAAAAAGATATATTCAAAATGGCAGCAAGTTATGGAGGGTTTGCGGTATTGTTTTGTTATTTGCTCTTTTATACTTTGAAGGAAAATGGAAAAAGAGAAAACAAATATCAGGACATTATTACAAAGCTGACAGATAAGTTTAACATAGTAGAAGATGTACAAAAGGATGTAAAAGAAGTTAAAGATTACGTTTTTAAGAATAAATAGAAGAGAGGTTGATATATTGAAAATAGCTGTAGATTTTGGACATGGAGTGGAAAAAGACAGAGGAGCTAGTGGGCATTTAAATGAAGAAAAGGTAATAAGAGAGTATGGACCTTTAGTAATAGAAAAGTTAAGAACTTTAGGACACACTGTATATAATGTAACTCCTAAGACCGCTTCAACTTTAAGTGAGAGTTTGAGCAAACGATGTGAAAAGGCAAATAGTTTAAATGTAGATTTATTTATAAGTTGTCATGTAAATGCTTTTAATGAAAATTCTCATGGCTGCGAGGTTTTATATGTATCACAAAAAGGGAAAATATATGCCCAAAAGATAGTAGATAAAATTTCTGAACTGGGATTTACAAATAGAGGAGCTAAAAGGAGAATGGATTTATATGTATTAAAGCATACTTTAGCACCAGCTGTACTTATAGAGCCTTTCTTTTGTACTTGTAAAAGTGATTGCGATTTATATAATGCAGAGAAGTTAGCGAATGCAATAGTTAAAGGAATTATTGGTGAAAAATTATCTACTCCAAAAGCAAATTATAAAGTAATTAAGCAGAATAAATCAAATAGGAATCTTTCATTAAAAGCTCTCCAACATTTATTTAATATACAAGGATTTAGAGATATGAATGGAAGAAGTCTTTTAGAAGATGGTGTATATGGCAGAAGAACTCAGGAAGCAGCTAATAAATGTTTAATAAGGCAAGGTGCTAGGGGTGATATAACGAAGTGGGTTCAAAATAGACTTATATTTGTTGGTTATGATAAATCTAAAGGATATTTTGAGAAATATGGAGCAGATGGGGTATATGGATCTGAAATGAAAAAGGCTGTTATGGATTTTCAAAAGAATAGAGGTTTAATTTGTGATGGAATTATAGGAAAAAATACTTGGAGAGCTTTGCTGTATTAAGGAAAGAGTGACTAAGAGAAATTAGAAAGGGCTGCCCTAAATTATTTAAGGACAACCCTTTTTTATATCATAGAGGATGTATAAATTTAGTTTTACAAAAATATAGATCCTCTTTTTTCAACACTACTATTAAATAATTATTGATGTAATGGTTGGAATAAACTAAATCCATATTGATTACTTATATTATCCATGTTGTCTTTTCCAGATCTAGATGAATAAATTTGTATAATATAGTCTTTATCAGGTTTAGCATTAAATTCAACACTTAATTCATCAGACTCGTTGTTGTCTCTTCTTTCTTTTAATACATAAGTTCCACTTTTTATTGTTCTCTTGTAATCACGTCCCATTGTCCTTTCATATATTCTATATCTGAATTTAGTATTAAGATGTTTTGCACATAAAGGAACAGACCAAAAATGGAAAATGTATTTACCTTCATAATCATAGTTTGGGAATTCAAAATAATCTCTATCAGCTATATCACATCTATTGTTTATTATTCCACTACAACTGGTGTGTTGTCTGCCATCTCTACTTCTTAATAAGTGTAAATAATTTGATTCTTGTGGTGTATCATTATATTCTTTTTCTCCACCCTTTACATTATAATGATTTTCAAATACTTTATCTTTATACATATATATTGTATATTCTGAATTTGTGATTTTATATTTATTCTTATATTCATAAGGACGTACTTCTATAGAATAATTATGTCCAACTTCTGTTTCTAAATCTAAATCTTCAAGTACACCTACATTACATGCTATTCTTTGATCTTCTGTGTTATCAGTTTCTCCTGCTATAACTAATTCATCTAATATAGTACTACCATTGGTTTCATCTTTGATTTTAAAATAATATCCAGTGTTTTCTACATCGTCGTTTAAATCACGAGCAACAAGTCTTACTTTTAATAATGCATCTCTTTGATATTCAAATTTGAAATAATCTTTATCATTACTAAAATTAGCTTTTCCACTTAAAACTTTATGTTTTTCAAATTTAAAGTTATTAGCATGTCTTAAATCGTCATTATGTTCATGTTCGCTAATTTTAGTTTCATACTTTTCGTATTTTTCAATAGCAAAGGTTGGTGATACATTACATAAAACAAGTGCTGAAGCAGCAAATAAACTTAAAAATATTTTTTTCTTTTTCACTAAAAAAACCCCCTTTTCATAATCCAACTCAATTATAGTACAGATGTAAAAATATGTAAATAGATATTGGAATATTTTATTTAATTCAATAGCATTAAATAATAATAAGTGTATATGTAATATGAAATTTATGATAAATTGTATATTGTGGATTTAAAGATATGAGTAATTTGAATAAAGTAAACTTGTTTATAAAGAGAAGTGAGGTATTTTCATCGTATTTTATACAAAATAATACATTATTAATGTGAGTACTTCCAAATACTGAACGTATAATACAATACAGAGGTGATTGATTTGAAAACTAATAATATTTTTATTGTTTTTATTGGAGTATTTTTAGTTCTCATGGTAGGATGCTCAAATGTAATTAAAAATGAAGGAAATAAAATAGTAGTTGAAAAAATAGTAGGTGAAAATGATAAATATGAATACTTTAATGAAATTAGTGATAGCAAAGAAGTGAAAAATGTTAGGGATATTCTTTATAGCATCAGTTGGGAAAATGTAAAAGTAAATATGACACGTCATGCTGATTATAAATTTCATTTTGAGAACAGCAAAGAAAAACATAAATCAAATGGATTAATTTATGATCTATGGATAAGTCCTAATAAAGATAAAATAGAACTTGTTATTGAAAGTGAAAGTAAATATGTTCAATTAAATGAGGAAAAATCAAAGGAATTGTTTGAAATCATTACAGGTAAGAAATTGAATGAAGACTAATGTTATTTAAGAAATTAATTTAGTATATTTTCTAATAAGTTTATTAATGAAATTTTTTTAGTAAGGGATATTTATTACACAATAAATATCATCATTTTATAAAATAAAAACATCAAGCATATTGAAAATATTTGATGTTCAATGTGCTTGATAAGGTATTAATCATTTTTTATTCATAATGAACAAATATATAATATCGCATATCAATTTAAAGAGTATTATACAAATTATTGGAATTAATAAAGTTGATATATTGTAAATTACTCCTGTTATATTAGTATATACCTGCAATACATTGTGCTGCATTTTAGTAGGATGGAATAAACCACGTCTATCCCAAAATTCTAAGCCTTTCAATACTATAAGAATGAAGCCCCAGTTAAAAAATTTAATAATCAAATCTTTAGGATTTTTATTATCTCCTTGGAAAAATTTTTTACCTATCATATAATACCCTTCTTTCATGCAATAACCAATTTTTTTGAATTTATTTAACTTTATGTATATATTATATAAAAATATACCTATTCCTTTTAAAAATGAAAAATTAAAATACTATGGTAAAGTTTGATTCATAGAAAATAATATTGGTGAAAATGTATCTATTTCAAAGATAAGTTATAAAGTAAAAAAACTCTGTTTTACTGGAATTTTCTATTTAAAAATTTGATCTTTTACTGGTTTTGTATAAATCTTTTTAGATTTATATCAAAAAATAAAAAATAAGCCCCTTATAAGGGACTATGAAGGGGCTTATAAGCCCCATATAAGTAAAGAAGTAAGAAGTAATAAGTAAGAAATAATAAATAAAAAGTAAGAAGTAAGAAGTAATAATGAGAAAAAAAGTAATAATATATTTATTAAGTTATTAAAATATTTACAAGCTTATAAATTAGAACTATAATTACAAATATAGATAAGATTGTATATATTTGTAATTGATTGACGTGTTGAATTATAAAAAATATTGAAATGTGGGATGAAGGATAGTCAATTACCCACCACTTAAATTCTAACGAATTTTGAAGTGAGGGCTTGTAACTCACCTACACGTAGTGAGAACGATACTAAGTATCTCCTACCTCAAACAGTGGTTACAATAGGGAAGTTGACATTCCCCAAGCCTAAGAGTGTACTTTTAAACTTCTTTGGAGTTAGTTCCTATATATTCAATACCTTTTCTCCAAAGATTCATTGCTCCAATCCTATCATCATTAGAAGTATAGGAGCAGTTTTTACACTTAAATATATGGTTCTTTTTATCTCTATTACTTTTTTCTATATGTCCACACTTAGGACACATTTGAGAAGTATATTTAGGGTCGACTACTATAACCATAGACTTATTCATTTGAGTTTTGTATTCTAACAGTTGCCTAAATTGATAGAAAGACCAACTAACAGAAGTGTAACGATTATTTATATGCACTTTTTCAGTAGATGCTCTAACATTGGTTAAGTCTTCTAATACGAACAATGTATTTTCTCCGTATTTGTCAACGAGTGCCTTAGTGATAGAATGGTTAATATCATTCATCCAACGGTTTTCTCTTGAACCTATAGACTTAATTTTACGTTTAGCTGATTTAGTGCCTAGTTCTTGTAATTGCTTTCTTAGTAATTTATAGTGACCTCTTTTAGTTTTTATGGGTTTACCACTATAGAAATAAGTTTTTCCATAGCTGTCATATGTTGTTGCTATAAAGTTAATTCCTAAATCAATACCTACAATTTTATTTATTTCAAATGGTATAGTTTGAATATAATCTTTAGTCATTGGGATATGCAGAAAATATTTATTATATTTATATACAAGTTTAGCAGTTCCAAACTTGTAAGTACTATCAAAATATTTTTCCATTCCTTTAGTTTGATAAGGTATTTTTAATCTACCTTCTAAACTATTTATAGAAAAAATTTCACTATTTAAAGAATAATCCCTATTAAAAACTAAATCATATTCAAGATTTTTAAATTTTACTAAGTTAAAATCATGTCCATTGGACTTATTGGTTTTATATTTAGCAATTACAGTTTTCATACAACTTTGAGCCATTTGAGATTTTAAACCATATGTTTCTCTTAAATAATAGTAAGTATCTTTATTTATTCGATTTTGTTTAAGACAATTATTATCAAAAACATATTTAGATATATAATTCAATGCTTTTCTAACTTGAAACATTGTATTATTTAAAATCTTAATTTGTTCAGTTGTAGGATATAATTGAATTTTAGAAGTTATTGTAATTTCTATAATATCACTCCTTCACTACATTAGTAGCATACCCTAATCTAGTGAAGAATATAACAAGTAATATTTGCTAATGCAAAGTGATATTTCCTCCCCCACTTTAGAAGATGGGGGTATCCACATCACAAAGGAGGAAAGATGA